>DATHUU010000128.1:0-11418 GCA_035461925.1 Ilumatobacter sp. | reverse complement strand
GGGTGAAGGCCCGCATCTTGCAGGTCTCCTCCACGAAGCGGATGCCGGCGTTGACGAAGAACGAGATGGACCCGAACACCTGAGCGAAGCGGTCGTCGTCGACCTGACCCGACTCCTTCACGGCGTCGAGGACCCCGATGGCGTTGGCCAGGCTGTAGGCGATCTCCTGCACCGGCGTCGCCCCCGCCTCCTGCAGGTGGTAGCTGCACACGTTCATCGGGTTCCACTTCGGGATCCACTCGGCGCAGAACGCGATCATGTCGACGATCAGCCGGCGTGACGGCGCCGGCGGGAAGATGTACGTCCCCCGCGACAGGTACTCCTTGACGATGTCGTTCTGCGTCGTGCCTCGCAGCTCCGACGAGCTGACGCCCTGCTCCTCGGCATTGGCGACGTACAAGGCGAGCAGCCACGACGCGGTCGCGTTGATCGTCATCGACGTGTTCATCTCACCGGGAGGGATGCCGTCGAGCAGCGTGCGCATGTGCCCCAGGTGCGCGACCGGGACGCCGACCTTGCCGACCTCGCCCCGGGCCAGCTCGGAGTCCGGGTCGTACCCGGTCTGCGTCGGGAGATCGAACGCGATCGACAGGCCGGTCTGGCCCTTCGCCAGGTTCGTCCGGTACAGCGCGTTCGACGCCGTCGCCGTCGAGTGCCCGGAGTACGTCCGCATCATCCACGGCCGGTCACGCTCGGGTGCAGGGTGCTCGCTCATCGGGGTGCTCCGAAATCTCGCTCAAGTCTCGTTCTGGGGTTGCCGAAACACATCCTGTCCGACCGAGACGCCGGGTCACGATCTCGTGGCGGGAACCTCCGAACCGGCAACTGGGACAAACGGTCGGCCGAGATCTCGGCGCCGGTGGGTGGCGGCCCATCGGCGCCGATCTCATGTCCGGCCACCTCTCACGCCCCGATCGCCTCGGACAACCGGCGCAGGTACTCGGCTCGCGGGACGTCGACGACCCCGAGCGAGGCCAGGTGGGGAGTGGTCCACTGGACGTCGAGCAGGTCGGCTTCCGTGGCTCGCAGCCAATCGACGAGGTGGACGAGCGCGACCTTCGAGGCGTCGGTCGCACGATGGAACATCGACTCGCCGGCGAAGAAGCGGCCGATCCGGACGCCGTACAGCCCACCGACGATCTCGCCGTCCGGAGCGAGCACCTCGATCGAGTGCGCCCAACCGAGCTCGTGCAGCCTCGTGTACGCATCGATGAAGGCGCGGTTGATCCAGGAACCCGCCCGCGACGGATCGGCGCACGCCGTCATCACCTCGCTGAAGGCGGTGTCCATCCGCACGTCGAAGCGCCGCACGCTGCGGCGGAGCGAACGGGACACGTGGAGCTGGTCGAGCGGCAGGATCCCCCGAGGATCGGGTGAGAACCACGCGATGCGTCGCCGGTCGAACGGCATCGGGAACAGGCCGGAGCGGTAGGCAGCGAGCAGCGTGCCGGGCTCGAGGTCGGCACCGACCGCCACGATGTCGGTCTCGTCGACCGGGCCGTCCGTCGGCATCGACCAGCGGCTCGGTGGCGGTTCGACCGGGTCGATGTGGGGCGCGGCGAGCGGGCGTCCGCTCGGCTCGGCCCGTTCGCTCATGCGCGATGATCGTAGAACCCCTGCCCGGACTTCCGTCCGAGTTGGCCGGCGGCGACCTTGCGGCGCAGCGTCGGCACCGCTGCGTAGTTCGGGTCGCGGAACTCGTCGTACAGCGCGTCGAGGATCGCGAGCGAGGTGTCGAGCCCGACGAGGTCGAGCAGCGCGAACGGTCCCATCGGGAAATTGCAGCCCCCGCGCATGGCGGTGTCGATGTCGTCCATCGACGCGGTCCCGGTCTCCCACATGCGGATCGCGTTGTTGAGATACGGGAACAGCAGCGCGTTCACGACGAAGCCGGCACGATCCTCGACGGTGACGGCATCCTTGCCGCACGCCTCTGCGAAGCCGACCGCCGCCGCGATCGTGTCGTCGCTCGCGGTGATCGGTCGCACGATCTCGACGAGCTTCATCATCGGGGCTGGGTTGAAGAAGTGGACGCCGCACTCGCGGTCGGGGCGCTCCGTCGCCATCCCCATCTCGATGATCGGCAGCGTCGAGGTGTTGGTCGCGAGGATCCCCTCGGGCTTGACGATCTGCTCGAGCTCGGCGAAGAGGGTCGTCTTCACCGCGAGGTCCTCGACGACGCTCTCGATCACGAGGTCGCACGTGGCGAGCTGCCCGAGGTGGTCGGTGACCTGGATCCGGCCGATGATCGAGTCGCGCTCGTCGGCGGTCATCTTCTCGCGGGCGACCTGCTTGTCGAGTCCGCTCGTGATCTTGGTGAGCACTCCTTCGGCGCCCTCCATCGTGCGCGACCGGACGTGCACGTTGAAGCCCGCCCGGGCCGCCACTTCTGCCAGGCCGGCTCCCATGATGCCGGACCCGATGATGCCCACCTCGAAGATGTCTGCCATGTGATCACGTTAGTTACCACCGGGTAACAACGGTCAAATCGAATCGCGCCGGCCCGTGCGTCGTACCATCGACGGCATGGCCGAGACCTGGGGGTACGACGGAACGCTGGTCCTGCAGGGCGGTGGCCCGTTCGTCAGCAACGACGACCTCGATCGCAGGGCGCTGGCCGGCATCGGGCGCGTGGTCGTCCTGCCGACGGCGGACGCCTTCGAGCAACCCCAGGACCTGATCGCGGCGGCGGTGACCTGGAGTGGACGGATCGGGGTCGAGGTGGACCCGTTGATGGTGCTCACTCGACCGCAGGCGGACGATGCCGCGGCCGAAGTCGTCGACCATGCCGAGGCCGTGTTCCTCGCCGGCGACTCGTCGAACCATCTCCGCAGCGTGCTCAAGGACACGGTGTTGTTCGACGCGATCGTCCGTGTCCTCGGGCGCGGTGGGGTGGTACTCGCTGCAGCGGCCAGTGCTTCGGCGCTGTGCGACCCGATGACCGACCGCCGCGGTGGCGCGTTCGCGATCGGGCTCGGCATCGTCGGTGGGCTGGCGATCGTCACCGAGACCGAGATCTGGCCCCGCGACCAGCTCGTCCGGGCGCGCGGCTTGGCGAACACCCCGCTCGTCGAGCTGCCGACCGGCAGCGCGCTCGTCCGGCGCGGTGACGGCTGGGAGATCGTGGGCGACGCCGTGGTCCACGGCGAGCTGCCGGTCTGACCGGCCGATCAGCGCCAGGCGAAGACGGGCTGCTCGAGGTGGTCGACCCGTTCGCCGGCGCGGCCTTCGATCGCCACGAGCCGGAACTGGTAGAGCACGGCACCGGTGGGCGCGTGGATGAGGTCGTTGCCGAGCGGGACCTGGACGACCGGCCGGTCGCTCTCGGGGATCTTCACGAACCGCGTCTCACCGTCCCGCAGCGCGTGGAGCCCGATGCGGTAGAGCGCGAGGACCTCGTCCGGTGACGGCGTCATGATCGGATCGGCGCCGCCCCAGAGGACGACCGGGGTGATCACGTAGCCGGACCGGGTCGGGTAGTCGTCGAGCCAGCCGATGACCGCCGACTCGTCGAGTTGCAGCCCGATCTCCTCGTCGACCTCCCGGAGCGCGGCATCGACCAGGGTCTCGCCGGGGTCGAGTCGGCCACCGGGCAGCGCCCACTGTCCGGCGTGCCGGTTCATGCGCGATGCCCGGCGGCAGAGGAGGAACGCCGCGCCTCCGGCAACTCCGACCATACGACCGTCGAGCCCGCTCGCGCCGCTGGGAACGATCCCCATGTCGATGTCGGCGGCGAGGAGCGGGTCACCGTCGTGGCGCTCCGCGTCGCTGTCGACGAGCACGATCGCCACGGCCGCCCGCTTCTTCCCGGCCGCGTCGAGCTCACGGCGTCGGTGCGTGGCGAGCCGCTCGGTCAGCGTGCGACGCAGAAGGTCGGAGAAGACGACGGGACCGGCGGCGTTCACGACCCGTCCGCCGCCGAGGGATCGGGTCGGCGCCTGCGGGCGACCAGCAGGCCGATCGCCGCGACGGCGAGCAGCGCGACGGCCACGCCGACGACGAGGCCCCCCGGGAGACCGCCGCCGTCGTCATCGTCGGTGATCGGTGCCTCGGTCGGCTCGGGCGCCTCGGTCGGCGGTGGGGGAGCGTCGTTGGCCACCGCGGCATCGTCGCTCACCTCGGCGCCGGTCACCTCGAGGATGATCTCGGCCTGACGAACCGCCGCCGTATCGATCGCGGATCGGTCGGTCTCGACCAGCGACACGTGGGTCATGGTGACGGCGTACGGGCCCTGGTTCCACGACACGACGTCGGTCCAGCTGTCGTCGAACGGTCCGGAGTACGACCACGCGCCACCGAACGGGGGGTCGGTCGCGGCGAGACCGATCGCGATCGCGTTGGCGGCTGCCTGATCGACGAAGGTGGTCGCCGACTCGTCGTCGATCGCCCGGACGAGCTCGACCACGATGCGTCCCTCCAACGATGTGCCGGTCCACACCTCGATCGCCGCGAGCATGCCCGTCGCCTCGTCCGAATCGGGTTCGAGGTGGGCGACGGAGTCGGGCTCGTACGCGGCGAAGTCGGCGTACGAGAGGTCGACCGCCGGCCCGTCCGTGAGCTCGAATCCGGGCAGCCGGTCGAGCACGAGCTCGCTCGGCGACGCGAGCGCAGCCGCGGCGAGACCGGTCGCTGTGATGGACCACAGGACGCCACTGGCCGACATGGGGGCACAGCGTACGGCGTTCGCGACGCGACCCTCAGCCGCGATACCCGTGCGTGATCGGCATGCGACGGTCCTTGCCGAACGCCTTCGGGCTCACGCGCACGCCCGGGGGCGACTGGCGGCGCTTGTACTCGGCGATGTCGACCAGACGGGTGATCCGGCGCACGAGCGCCTCGTCGTGGCCCATCTCGACGATCTCGTTGGCCGTCCGATCCTGCTCGACGTAGAGCTCGAGGATCGGGTCGAGGACCTCGTACGGCGGGAGCGACTGGTCGTCGCGCTGGTCGGGGCGGAGCTCGGCCGACGGCGGCTTCGTGATGACGTTCGGCGGGATCACCTCACGTCCGGCGGCCCGGTTCACGTAGCGGCACAGCTCGTACACCTCGAGCTTCAGGACGTCCTTGATGACCGCATAGCCGCCGACCGAGTCGCCGTAGATCGTGAAGTAGCCGACGGCGAGCTCGCTCTTGTTGCCGGTCGTGAGCACCATCCAGCCGAACTCGTTCGAGAGCGCCATGAGCAATTGTCCGCGACAACGCGACTGGATGTTCTCGTAGGTCAACCCCGGCTCGCGCCCCTCGAAGGCGGGGGCGAGCATGTCGAGGTACGCCTGGAACGCGGGTTCGATCGAGATCGTCCGGTAGTCGATGCCGAGGTTCTCCGCGAGCAGCCGAGCGTCCGACTTCGAGTGGTCGGACGAGTACCGGGACGGCATCGACACGCCGTGCACGTGCTCGGCACCAACGGCATCGGCGGCGATGCAGGCGACGATGGTGGAGTCGATGCCACCCGACAGACCGATCACGACGTCGGTGAAGCCGTTCTTGCGGAGGTAGTCGCGCGTCCCGAGGACGAGCGCGTCGTAGAGCTCTCGGTGCCGGTCGAGCGGAACGGCGACGGGCGACTCGACCACGCGCTCGAGGCGGTCGGTGTCGCGGATCCGCGTCGAGTCGCTGACGTGCACGATCGGGAGTCGGGCCTCGCTCCGACGTCCGCGCGGGTCGAGCAACCGCCCCCGGTAGACCGGCGGAATGGGCACGTCGACGACCATCAGGTCCTCGACGAACTGAGGTGCCCGGGCCAGCAGCCGCCCTTCGGCGTCGACCACGAACGAACCACCGTCGAAGACCAGCTCGTCCTGTCCGCCGACCTGGTTGACGTACACGATCGCGGTGTGGGCGTCCTGGGCCCGGGTGGCGACCATGCGCTCCCGGTCGGTGTCCTTCTCCCAGTGGTACGGGGAACCGTTGATGTTGATGCTCAGCTCCGCTCCGCCCGCAGCCTGCGTCGCGAGCGGTCCGAAGGGCGACCAGATGTCCTCGCAGATCGAGACGCCGACCTTGACCCCGCCGATCTCGTAGAGCTCGAGCGGGTCGCTCCCACCGAGGTCGCCCGTGCCGGGGGTGAAGTAGCGCTGCTCGTCGAAGACGGCGTAGTTCGGGAGGTGGCGCTTGTGATAGGTGCCGACCACCTCGCCCCGCACGCACACGGCGGCCGCGTTGTAGAGGTCGCGATCGGCGTCGACGAAGCCGATCACGGCCGCACAGTCGCCGGTGGCGGCGGCGAACTGCTCGAGCGCCGAGAGGTTGTCGGCGACGAAGCCGGGCTTCAGCACGAGGTCCTCGGGCGGATAGCCGGTGACCGCCAGCTCGGGGAAGGCGACGAGATCGCAGCCGGCGGCGTCGGCGCGCTGGTAGGCATCGAGCAGCTTGGCCAGGTTGCCGTCGAGATCACCGACGGTCGGGTTGAGCTGGGCCAGTGCGATGCGCAGGACGGTCACGGGTTCAGGCTAGTTGCGCGCCGATGGGCCGGATCACTCGCTGAAGGTGCCCAGGACGTCGATCAGGACGTCGGTGTCGGTGAACGGGGTGACCCGGAACGTGCCATCGTCCCCCAGGGTCGTGAACGCCAGCGCGGCCCGTGTCTGGCCGACATCGGTGTAGTTGACGGTCGACACCTCGGGAACGTTCGGGCCGGGATGCAGCGTCAGGAAACCCCACCCGCCCGTCCGGACGGCGGTCACGTTGTGGACGACGGCGCTCGCCGAAACGCCGCCGGGGACGGCGACCGTCACCGTCCTCCCGTCGGTGAGGCGACCGGGCGGCCCGCTCCGCGTGTCGACGAGGCGGGAGGTGTCGGTGCCCGTGTAGAGCCCCGCTCCCGATGTCGGCGCGGTGTCACCCGTCACGTACCCCAGCACGTCCACCGCCACCGCTGCGACCTCGAACGTGCGCAGGGCGATCCGTCCGTCACTGCCGAGTGGGACGACGGCCATGTTGGCCCGCGTCTCCCCGCCGAGCACGTTGACGTTCGAGGTGCCGGTGTACGCCTGGCCGGCCGGGTAGGCGCCGACGTAGCCGGGCTCGCCGGAGCGGGAGATGGCGACGACCGCGACGACCGCGGCGGTGGCGTCGTCGGGGACGGCGGATGCGCCGGCCGCGTCGGTGGCGACGTCGATCGTGATGTCGCGCGTGGGCCCCGACCCGCTGATCGTGTACGGGTTGGTGCTCCCCGAGCCGAGCACCGTTCCGGCCGGTTCGCGAGTGTCCGCCAGACGCGCCGGATCGGTGGCGATGAACCGACCGACGTCGCTGCTCCCGCCGGTGTCACGCAGCCAGGCGAACACGTCGACGATGACGCGTCCGGTGGTCGAGATGTCGAGCAGGAAGGTCCCGTCGTCGGCGAGCGGCACGACCGTGGTGTTGGCGACGACGCCACCGACTCGGTCGACGTTGACGGTCGAGGTGTCGGGCCGATCGCCGGTCGCCCACGTCGACGCGAAGCCGGGTCCGACCGCGCCGGCGACGGTCACGTTCACGAGCGCCGCGGACACCCCCACCGGCGGGTCGAGGTCGATGCGCCGGCTCGTGCCCGCCACGGCGAAACCGGCCTCGGTGCCGATCGCAGGGTCACTGCCGGTGCGCGACGTGTCGTAGGCGCGCACGGGGACGATGGGGACGAGCTGGGCGGCCGCGGGCGGGTCCACCGCCGGTGCCGTGGTGGGCCGGATCATGCGGAGCCCGTCACCGACGGAGACGTAGTAGAGGACCGTGCGACCGGACTCGTCGTAGCCGAACGTCATGTCGGTGATGCCGAACGCTCCGGTGGCGAACGGGGCTCCGTAGTCGACGGTCCCGTTCGCCCGGAGGTGCCAGATGTTGCCGCTGCCGCCGTCGGCGAAGAGGTAGCCGCCTTCGTACGCGGCGGGCCACCGGCCGTCGGGGACGAACGCGCCCGCGGTGATGTACGAGCCGAGGCTGCGGCCGTACGCGGTGATCGGGTCGATCAGGCCCGGGGCCGGGGCGGGACAGGGCGGTGTGTCGCCCTGCGGGCAGGGGCCCTCGCGCATCGGCCACCCGAAGTTGCCGGGCGCGCCGGCGTTGACCTCTTCGAAGGTGCGCTGTCCGACGTCGTTGACGAAGAAGCGGTCGCCGCCCGTGTTGCGGTCGAAGGCGAAGCGGTACGGGTTGCGGAGACCCCAGGCGAAGATCTCCTGGCACGAGGTGGTGGGCGTCGACGCCGTGTTCCCCCGGCTCCCGCACGCGACGCTTCCGGGGCCCGAGATCGGATTGCCGGGTGCCGGTGCTCCGTTCAGGGTGAGACGGAGGATCTTGCCGTTGAGGAGGGTCAGATCCTGCGCGGCATCGTTGTCCCCCGCCGACCCGGAGTCGCCGCGAGGATCGCGCCCGGCGTCGCCGACCCCGACGTACAGGTAACCGTCCGATCCGACGTCGAGGTCGCCGCCGTTGTGGTTCCCGTTGATCGAGGAGATCCCGTCGAGCAGCACCGTCTCGCTCGCGAGGTCGAGCTCGCCCCCACGCATCGTGAACCGGCTGACGCGGTTGAGACACGTCCCCGACGTGTCTCGGGTCGTGTAGACGAACACCTGCCCGTTGGAGAAGTAGGCGGGATGTGCCGTCAGTCCGAGCAACCCGCGTTCGCTGTTCGAGCAGACGTCGGGGATCTGCACGCTCGTCGTGAACGGCTCACCGGGGAACGCGGTGCGCACCCGCCCGCCCTGCTCGAGCACGGCGATGCGGCCGTCGGGCAGCCACTCGACCGTCGTCGGCCTGGAGAACGACGCCACCTCGGTGTCGGTGAACCCGGCGGGGACCGACGCCGCCTCGGCGACAGGTGCACCGAGCGGAACGACGGTCGTGGCGCCGAGGGCGAGTGCAGCAGGGAGGAGCCAACGTCGCAGCATGGACGGTGACCGTAGCGGTCACGTCGGGCGGCGCGGTCACTGGTAGCTGACGAAGCGTGGTGCCGGCTCGTTGGCCATCGTCTCGGCCGCGGTGGGTGTCGGTTGGTCCTCGTCGTAGAAGTTCTTCCAGCCGGTGAAGGCGCCGGCGGGGAGGTCGGCGACGGTGCGCGACCAGGAGCCACGCTTCATCTCGAGGGTTCCGAAGCCGTCCATCTGGATCACGACCTGCACCAGATCGGTGCCCCTGATCTGTTGCTTGTTCGTGATCATCGAAGGTGTGAACTGGTGCACGATGCACATCTTGGGTGGCAGCTGATGTTGGCGAATCAGGCCGTCGACGTAGTCGATCGTCTCGTTCACCTCCGCGGCGTCGACGGTGCCGATGAACCCGCCGCCGGGTTGCTCGGTGGGTCCGACCCGCCATTCCGGGTCGAGCGCGATGCTCGTGAACGGGAACCGCCAGAGCGCCTCGTACTCGCGGGCCTGGTCGGGGAAGCGCGCCCGACCGGTCTGGAGGTCGAACACGACGTGCAATCCCGCCGCAGCGGCGGCGTCGAGATAGGCCTGGAAGTGCGACACGCCGTACTCGTTGGAGTGGTCCCCGTCGCGTCCTGCCTCCCACGAGGCGACCGAGGCCAGTATCTCGAACGTCGGCACGACGCGTCGCCCGAATTGCTCGTACGGCCGGGCGAGGTCGAACGCTCGCTGGACCGACGCCTCGGCGTCCTGCTCACCGAGCGCACCGAGGACGCTGGCGCCGGGGTGCCCGTACAGCGCGACGTACAGCGCCTCGCGGTCGTACACGCCGCTCGTGACCGGTGGCGCGACCGCGTCGGGGGTCGAGGGAGCGGTGGCGGTCGGTCCGGGCGGCTGGGCGCCCGCGGACGGAGCGGTCGTGTCGCCACCCGTCGACGCGGCGTCGGACGAGCACGCGTGCAGCACCGCCGCCGCCCCGGCTCCGAGCGCGCCGGTCAGCAGACGTCGTCGTCCGATCATCCGTCCCGTCCGCCGGTTCTCGACGGAGTGTCGTGCTGTCCACTCGTCCGACATGGCTCCACCATCCCACGCATCGATCGCCGATCGCGGTCGAGGCGAGTCCGTCACAGCGTCGCGAAAGCGCGCACGGTGAAGGTACCGGCGCCACGAAGCCTCGGTGGCACCGCGGTGAAGGTGAATCCGTCCGTCGGGAGCTCGCTGAGCCCCGCCAGGTGCTCGATGATCGGGATCCCGGCTCCCAGGAGGGTGGTGTGCACCGGTCGTCGCGGGTCCTCGGTCGAGTCGATGTTGAGCGAGTCGATGCCGACGCAGGCGACTCCGGCATCGACGAGCAGGTCGGCGGACCGCGCAACGAGGTGGGGGTGGTCGACGGCGTAGCGCGCGGTACCGAAGTGCTCGCTGTGATCGGTCCTGATCAGCACCGCGCAACCAGCGAGAGATGCGACCTCGCCGGGATCGAGCTCGATCGCCCGTGTGCCGCGGTGGTCGAGGCAGACGGCTGGGACCTGCGCCACTCGGTCGAGGGCCAGGTCGACGAGGTCGTGGCCGCCCGCGAAGCGGTGGAACGGGACGTCGAGGTAGGTGCCGGTGTTGGTACAGATGTGCACCATGCCGATGTGGAAGGTGACGCCGGGTCCGTAGCTCGTCTCGGCGTCCTCGCGTGAGAGGTGGGTCGTGATCTGCGGGCCGGGGAGCCCGGGATAGGTGATCATGTCGTCCTCGATGGGGTGGCTCAGGTCGATGAAGCGGGTCGTCGAGCTCGTCATGCCAGCACCGTACGCGGTCCCCGTCCGTCACCGAGGATGGTGCGCAGGCGTTCGTACTCGGCGGCGAGCAGGTTGCCGAGGTTCCCACCGACGGCCTGCCCTTCGACCGCGTCCCAGTGCGCCAAGTGCCGCTCCGCCGCGGCGTGATCGCCCTCCGCCGCGCCGATCGCCGCCCAGAGGACGTGCACCGGCCCGGATTCCCTCGACTCCAGGCCTCTCGCCACGGCGTGAGCTGCCGAGATCTCGTCGCGAGCGATGTGATCGAGCCCCAGGACCACGAGCGCGACCTCCCGGCCGACGTGATCGCCGAGGCGCTGGAGCAGCTCGAACGCTTGCGCGAGCTCGGTGTCGGCTGGGCGCCCGCGAAGGGCCGCGACCCGAGCCGAGCCCAGCAGCGAAGCAACGGTGTTGACCGGGCTGTCACGGCGGTCGCGGGCCTCGGCGAGGTCGTTCGCGGCCGCCTCGAGGTCGCCGCGGCGCAGGTGGACGATGCCCCGGGCGACCAGCCAGTAGGTCAGGTAGGCGGGCAGATCCAGGTCACGCGATCGTTCGACGAGATCGGTGTAGCCCCGCACTCCCTCCTCGAGGTCGCCCCGGATCGTCGCGAGCTGTGCGAGCAGCCCGATCGGCTCGACGATCACCGAGTGCTCACCGACCTGCTCGAAGCGCTCGGCACTCGCCGCCGCGGCCTGCGCCGCTTCGTCGAGGTCGCCGATCCGGATCGACGCGTTCGCGGTGAGGAGGTCGGTCATCGCTCGTCCCCACTCGTCGTCCGGTTCGAGGTCATC
>DATHUU010000127.1:0-3877 GCA_035461925.1 Ilumatobacter sp. | reverse complement strand
GAGCGGGATCGCGGTGATCGCACCGGTGCCGACGAGGAACGCCCAGTCGGCTCCGGAGGCCTGGTCGGGGACGCCACCGGTCCGGAAGAACCCGGCGGCGACCAGGGCCACGGCCGGCACGGCGAGCACCAGCAACTCACTCGTCAGACTCTCGACCGGGCCGAGCGGGACGCGCCGCTTGGTGAGTCCGTACCAGCTCCAGCTCGCGGCCAGCACGAGCGCGACCCACGGGAACGCGCCGTACGAGATCGTCAGCACCGCCACGGCGACCAGCGCGAACCCGATCGACCACCGTTTGAGCGGGGTGAGGCGCTCGCCGAGGACGAACACGCCGACCGCCATCGTGCCGAGCGGGGCCAGGAAGTAGCCGAGCGCGGTCTCGATCACGCGGTCGTTCACGACCGCCCACACGTAGGTGGTCCAGTTGGCGGTGAGGAGCAGCGACGCGAGCGTGATGCGGATCGCCGTCGACCGGTTCCGCAGCGTGGCGACGATCGGTCCCCAACGGCCGGTGACCGACACCACGATCGCCATGAACACCGTCGCCGTGGCGACGCGCCAGCCGATCATCTCGATCGCGTCGAGCCCGGACAGCTGCTTCCAGTAGATCGTGAGCAGCCCCCACAGCACATAGGCGGCGACAGCGGCCCGGAGACCTCGGAGCTGGACGCGATCCATCGGCGTGCACGCTACGGCCGGGCATCGCGTCACGACGAGCGGAATTCGGATGTCACAATCGGGGGATGGACATCCGGGTCGGTGACGACGCACCACAGCTCGCGGCGGCGTGGATCGCCCGACGACTTCGTGACGCCGTTCGGCGACGGGGAAGTGCATCGCTCGCGCTGAGCGGTGGCGGCACCGCCCCACCGATGATCTCCGCCATCGTCGCGTCCGACGTGCCGTGGGACCGGGTGGGCATCTGGCAGGTCGACGAGCGCGTCGCCCCCGACGGGCACGACGCCCGCAACGCCGGTCAGCTCGGCCCCTTCGCCGCGCTGGCGTGCCGGGTCCACCCGATGCCGGTGACGGCCCGTGACCTCCGGGGCGCGGCTCGACGATATGGCGCGGGCCTGCCGGAGCGGTTCGACGTCGTACACCTCGGCATCGGCGACGACGGCCACACGGCCTCGTGGCCGCCCGACCGACCGGAGGTCCGAGTGTCGGAGCGACCGGTCGAGCTCGTCGACACGTTCAACGGGTGGCCACGCATGACCCTCACGCGGGGCGTCGTCAACGGTGCGCGCAGTCGGGTCGTGCTCACGCTTGGAGCGAGCAAGCGTTCCGTGGTGGAGCGGTGGATGCTCCTCGACCCCTCGATACCGATCACCGCCGTGCGGCGCTCGGACACCTGGGTGTTCCTCGACGGCGCGGCGGCACCCGACACGGGGCTCCACTAGCGTCGTCGGGGTGACGTCCCCCACGCTCTCCGACCTGTTCGACTCCGACCCCGGCCGCGCCGAGCGCTACGTGGTGACGGCCGGCGAGCTGCGCATCGACTACTCGAAGCACCCGGTGACCGACGAGCTGCTCGCCGACCTGCTCGACCGGGCGCGTGCGGCCGACGTCGAAGGACGGCGTGACGCGATGTTCGCCGGTGAGCGCATCAACGTGACCGAGGACCGGGCTGTGCTGCACGTCGCGCTGCGTGCACCGCGCGGCGCCGTGATCGAGGTCGACGGCGGGAACGTCGTGCCCGAGGTCCATGCGGTCCTCGAATCGATGGCGGCGTTCGCCGATCGCGTCCGCGCCGACGACAAGATCACCGACGTCGTCAACATCGGCATCGGTGGTTCCGACCTCGGTCCGGCGATGGCGGCTCAGGCGCTGGCGACCTTCGGTCACCCGCGGCTCACGACGCACTTCGTCTCCAACGTCGACGGTGCCGACGTGCACGCCACGCTTCGTCGGCTCGACCCGGCGTCGACGCTGTTCGTCGTGGCGTCGAAGACGTTCGGCACGATCGAGACGCTCACCAACGCGCGCACCGCGCGGGCGTGGCTCGTCGATGCGCTCGGCGAGGCGGCCGTCGCCGATCACTTCGTGGCGGTGTCGACCAATGCCGAGCGCGTCGCCGAGTTCGGCATCGACACCGACAACATGTTCGGCTTCTGGGACTGGGTCGGTGGCCGCTACTCGGTCGACTCGGCGATCGGCTTGTCGCTCATGATCCAGATCGGGCCGGAGGCGTTCCGCGAGTTCCTCGACGGGTTCCACACCCTCGACGAGCACTTCCGGACCGCCCCGCTCGGGCACAACGCGCCGGTGCTGCTCGCGATGATCGGCATCCACCACGCCGACGACCTCGGCCGTTCCACCAAGGCGGTGCTGCCCTACGCACAGGCGCTCGCCAGGTTCCCCGCCTACCTGCAGCAGCTCGACATGGAGTCGAACGGCAAGCAGGTCCGTCTCGACGGATCGCCGGTCGAGGGTGACACCGGGCCGATCGTGTGGGGCGAACCCGGCACGAACGGCCAGCACGCCTTCTACCAGCTGCTCCACCAGGGCACCCGGGTGGTGCCCGTCGACTTCATCGGGTTCGCGACGCCGAACCACCCGTACCGGAACCACCACGACCTCTTGATGTCGAACCTGTTCGCCCAGGCCGAGGCGTTGGCCTTCGGGCGGGCCAACACCGAGGAGCCGCACCGCCACTTCCCCGGCGATCGGCCGAGCACGATGATCCTCGCCGATCGCCTGACCCCGTCCGTGCTCGGTCAGCTGATCGCGCTCTACGAGCACATCGTCTTCGTGCAGGGGACGGTGTGGGGGATCAACAGCTTCGACCAGTGGGGTGTGGAGCTCGGCAAGGAGCTCGCCGACCGGATCACTCCCGAGCTGACCACCGAGCCCGACCCGTCGCTCCACGACACGAGCACGAACGCCGCGATCGCCTGGTACCGGTCACACCGCACCCGCTGACGGTGAGACGCGGCGCAGCACCAACGACGATCGGCTCAGGCAGGTGAACGTCTCGCCGGCGTGGAACGGGCGCGGTGTCATCCCCGGATTTCCCCGGAGCGGGAACGCGGAGTCGAGCTCGACGACCCACGCCGCCCCCCACTTGGCATCCGGGATGCGCCACTCGAGGTCGAGCTCGCTGGCGTTGAACGCGAGGTAGAACGTGTCGTCGACGATGCGGCCACCGAACGGATCGGTCGCCTGGATCGACTCGCCGTTCACGAACACGCCCACCGACTTGGCGTGTCCCTGCTCCCAATTCACGTCGCTCATCTCGTCGCCGTCGGGGCGGAACCACGCCATGTCGTCGATGCCGCGGATCCGTCGGCCCTGGAACCAGCGACGCCGTCGGAACACCGGGTGCGCCGCCCGGAACGCGACGAGTCGACGGGTCCACTCGAGGAACTCGTGGTCTGCGGCATCCCAGTCGTGCCAGGACAGCTCGTTGTCCTGGCAGTATCCGTTGTTGTTGCCGTGCTGGGTGCGGCCGATCTCGTCGCCGCCGGACAACAGCGGGACGCCTTGTGACAGCAGGAGCGTCATCATGAAGTTGCGGCGCTGGCGGTCGCGCACCGCCTTGATCTCGGGGTCGTCGGTCGGCCCTTCGACCCCGTGGTTGTACGACCGGTTGTGCGACTCGCCGTCGCGACCTTCCTCGCCGTTGTCGTCGTTGTGCTTCTCGTCGTACGACACGAGATCGGTCAAGGTGAAGCCGTCGTGGCATGTGACGAAGTTGACCGACGCCATCGGCTTGCGCGTGTCGGCCGCGTAGAGGTCGGAGCTGCCGGTGAACCGGTAGCCGAACTCCGACAGCGTCGACGGCTCGCCCCGCCAGAAGTCGCGGATCGTGTCGCGGTACTTGCCGTTCCACTCCGACCAATGCGGCGGGAACTTGCCGACCTGGTAGCCGCCTTCG
>DATHUU010000126.1:0-5465 GCA_035461925.1 Ilumatobacter sp. | reverse complement strand
CGCCGGCCGGGACGAACCTGCTGGTGTCGATCCTGTTCCGAACCGTGCCCGATGCCCCGGGCGAGCTGACGCGCCGGGTCGGCCTCGCCGTCGTGCGTGCCGTCGATGCGCTCGGGGTCGGCGTTGCCGGGCTCAAGTGGCCGAACGACGTGGTGTCGGACGGGGCGAAGCTGGCCGGCATCCTCGCTCAACGCGCGCCGAACGGCGCCGTCGTCGTCGGGGTCGGCCTGAACGTCGGGTGGGCACCGGACGGGGCCGCGCTGCTCGGCGGCGGGCACCGGCCCGCGGACGTGTTGGGAGCCGTGCTCGTCGCGTACGACGAGCTGCCCACCGACATCACCGACGAGTACCGGTCGAGGCTGGTGACGCTCGGGATGCGGGTGCGTGTCGAACGTCCGGCCGACGTGCTGACCGGGACGGCGATCGACGTCGAGCCCGACGGCCGTCTCGTCGTCCTCGACGAGTGTGCCGTCACGCACCGCCTCGACGTCGGCGACGTCGTCCACCTCCGTCCCGCCTGAGGCCCCGCCTGACGACCCCCGCCCGAGACCCCCGCCTGAGACACAGCTGAGCCGGGCGGTCGGTGCCGCCCACCCCGCCGAGCCCGCCGCTACCGTTCCATCGATGCGTGCTCGCTCCCCGCTGCCGTGGATGATCGTGATCGCGGCCGTCATCGGTGTGATCGGCACGATGGGCGTGTTGCGCGCCGCCGACGAACGGACCCAGGACGTCGAACGGATCGGCGGTCTCGAGTCGGTGCTCGCCGACATCCCCGACGGCGACGATCCCTCGATCGAGTACCCCGCCGAGAACTACCTCCTGGTCGGATCCGACTCGCGCGAGGGCGTGGAGGGCGACACCACCGATGCCGGCGTGATCGGTGACAGCGGCGACGTCGGCGGGAGACGCAGCGACACGATCATGATCCTCCGTCAAGAGCGCAACGGCGGTGCCGGTTTGATGAGCATCCCGCGCGACCTGTGGGTCGAGATCGCCGGTACCGACCGGAGCAACCGCATCAACGCCGCGTACAACGAGGGGCCCGAGCGGCTCGCGGCGACGGTGACCCAGGCGCTGGGCATCCCCATCCACCACTACGTCGAGGTCGATTTCGTCGGCTTCAAGCAGATCGTCGACGAGCTCGGAGGGATCGAGCTCTGCGTCGGGTACGCGGCTCGTGACACGCACAGCGGACTGGCGATCCAGCCCGGCTGCCAGCGCCTCGACGGCGTGCAGGCCCTCGCGTTCGCGCGGAGTCGGTACTACGAGGAGTGGGACGGCGAGCAGTGGGTGCTCGATCCCCGGGCCGACCTCGGTCGCATCGAGCGCCAGCAGTTCTTCATCCGGTCGGCGGTCGACGGCACGCTCCGCAAGATCGAGTCGTCCCCGTTCGGTTCCGGTGAGGTGATCGACGCCGTGGTGAGCGCCGTCCGGATCGACGACCGTCTCGACCCGATCCGGGCGGGCGAGGCACTTCGCCGCGCGGCCGAGGAAGGACTGCGCACGTTCAGCCTGCCGGTGGTGAACGACACGGTCGGCGATGCGGCCGTGCTCCGCCTCGGGGATGGTTCCGAGACGGTGCTCGCCTACTTCCGTGGTCAGGGGCCGCCCCCGGTGGAGTTCGAGACCACCACCACCGAGCCGGGCACCTGACCGGGAGCTGCCCATCCGGTGGGTGACGTCTCGCAGCCCGCTCTGTCTAGGATCGCTGCCGTATGAAGGCCCTGATCCTCGCCGGCGGTGCTGGCACGCGCCTGCGGCCGATCACCCACACCCGGGCCAAGCAGCTCGTCCCCGTTGCGAACAAGCCGATCCTGTTCTACGGGATCGAGGCGATGGTGTCGGCGGGGATCACCCAGGTCGGCGTGATCGTCGGCGACACCCGTGACGAGGTGATGACCGCACTCGGCGACGGCTCGCAGTTCGGTGCTGCGATCACCTACATCCCGCAGGACGCACCGCTCGGACTCGCGCACTGCGTCCTGATCGCCCGCGAGTTCCTCGGGGACGACGACTTCGTCATGTACCTCGGCGACAACCTGCTGGAGCAGGATCTGGCCGCGTTCGTCGGCGCGTTCGAGGACGCTCGCCACGGCGCCGGTGGCGGAGGACCTGCCGCTCAGATCCTGCTCAAACAGGTACCCGACCCGCAGCGGTTCGGGATCGCGACGCTCGACGCCGACGGCCACGTCGTCCGGCTCGTCGAGAAGCCGGACCAGCCGCCCTCCGATCTGGCGCTGGTCGGCGTCTACCTCTTCACCCAGCGGATCCACGACGCGGTGGCCTCGATCGAACCGTCGGCACGTGGCGAGCTGGAGATCACCGACGCCATCCAGTGGCTGATCGACGCGGGCGAGCAGGTGCGGTGCGAGCTCCTGAGCGGCTGGTGGATCGACACCGGCAAGCTGACCCCGTTGCTGGAGGCGAACCGCCTGCTCCTGGAGAAGATCGAGCCCCGGCTCGACGGCACCGTCGACGCGGACTCCACGATCGACGGCCGGGTCGTGATCGAGGAAGGCGCGGAGGTGGTCAACTCGACGATTCGCGGGCCGGTGGTGATCGGCCGGGGAACCCGGGTCGCCGACTCCTTCGTCGGTCCGTTCTCGGCGATCGGTGCCGACTGCGTGGTCGAGCAGTCCGAGATCGAGCACTCGGTCGTGATGGATCGCTCGTCGGTGATCGAGATCGCCCGGCTGGAGGACAGCCTGATCGGCTCCGATGCCGTCGTGTCGCGCTCGCGTCAGAAGCCGCGTGCGCTGCGGCTGATGGTGGGCGATCACTGCCGAATCGACGTGGAGTGATGGCGGGGCAGCGATGAGCGTCGAAGTGCTCGAGTTCGAGGTGCACACCCGAACCATTCCGGGTCTGCTCGTGGTGAGGCCGAAGCAGGTGACCGACGAACGGGGCACGGTACGCGAACTGTTCCGCCGTTCGGCGTTCGAGGCCGCGGGCGTCGATCTGGCCCCCTTCCAGCAGATCAACGTGACCGAGTCGGCGCGAGGTGTCCTGCGGGGCATGCACGCCGAGGACATGACCAAGCTCCTCACCGTCGCGGCCGGCGAGGCGCTCGGCGCGTACGTCGACCTCCGCAGCGACTCGCCGACGTTCGGGATGGTGGAGACCGTCGAACTCCGGCTCGGCGTCCAGGTGCTCCTCCCAGCGGGTGTGGCCAACGGCTTCCAGGCGCTCACCGACGGTTGCCAGTACGTGTACTGCTTCGATGCCGAGTGGCACCCGGGCATGGCCGGTGAGGTGTGCAGCCCGCTCGGGCTCGGCGTCGAGTGGCCGCTCCCCGTCGACGCAGGAGACCCGGCCCAGCTCTCCGTGAAGGACGCAGCCGCTCCCGACCTCGCGGCCGTGCTCGATCGACTGCGACAGGAGAGATCGGGATGAGGCTGTTCGTGACCGGCGCCGCCGGGTTCATCGGTTCCAACTACGTCCGGTGGATCCTCGCCAACACCGACCACGAGGTCACGGTGTACGACAAGCTGACTTACGCCGGGAACCTCGCGAGCATCGAGGACGTGCTCGACGACCGTCGGTGCCGGTTCGTGCACGCCGACATCTGCGACCAGGACGCGGTGAGCCAGCACCTGCCCGGCCATGACGCCGTCGTCCACTTCGCCGCCGAGTCCCACGTCGACCGCTCGATCGTCGACCCGTACGCGTTCGTGACCACGAACGTGTTCGGCACCAACGTCCTCTGCGACGTCGCCCGACGCAGCGACATCGAACGGTTCCTGCACATCTCGACCGACGAGACCTACGGGTCGATCGAGACCGGATCGTTCCGGGAGACCGACCGGCTGACGCCGAGGTCGCCGTACTCGGCGGCCAAGGCCGGCAGCGACCTGATCGCGCTCAGCTACCACACCACGTACGGGCTCCCGGTCCTGGTCACGCGCTGCTCCAACAACTACGGGCCGTACCAGTTCCCCGAGAAATTGATCCCGCTGTTCACGACCAACCTGCTCGACGGCAGGAAGGTGCCGTTGATGGGTGACGGCGGCAACGTGCGCGACTGGATCCACGTCGAGGACCACAACCGTGCCGCGCACCTCGTCCTCGAGCGTGGCGAGGTCGGCGAGGTCTACAACATCGGGGCGCACAACGAGATCACGAACCGCGACATCACCGAGCGGCTCCTCGCCCTCACCGGCCGCGACGAGAGCTTCATCGAGTGGGTGCCCGACCGGCTCGGCCACGACCGGCGGTACTCGGTCGAGATCGACAAGATCGCCGATCTCGGCTGGCGGCTCGAGCGCGACTTCGACCAGGGTCTCGAGCACACCGTCGACTGGTACCGGGCCCATCGCGACTGGTGGGAGCCGCTCAAGACGAGAGCCGGTCTCTGATGCGCCGTCAGATGCGTGTCGTCGTCACCGGCGGTGCCGGGCAGCTCGCCCGCGACATCGAGCGGCGCTGGACACACGAGGGCGACGACGTGGTCAGCCTCACGCGCGACCAGGTCGACGTGAGTCGTCGCGATGACGTGCTCGGCGCGATCACCTCGCTGCAGCCCGACATGGTCGTCAACTGCGCGGCATGGACCGCGGTCGACGCGTGCGAAGGCGATCCCGAGCGCGCGTTCTCCGTGAACGCGCTGGGTGTCCGTTGGGTGCGTGAGGCGTGTGAGCGGGCGGGCGTTCACCTCGTCCAGGTGAGCACCGACTACGTCTTCGACGGCACGCTCCACCGCCCGTACCTGGAATGGGATCGTCCCGACCCCCGATCGGTCTACGGCGCGTCGAAGCTCGGAGGCGAGCGTGAGGCGGGGCCGGACGCCACCATCGTGCGGACCTCGTGGGTCTGCGGCGAGCACGGCAACAACATGGTGCGGACCGTCTTGCGATTGGTCACCGAACGCAGCTCGTTGTCGTTCGTCGACGACCAGCGCGGCTGTCCGACGTTCACGACCGACCTGGCCGACGCCGTCCGCCGGCTCGCCGTCGACCGCCGCTCCGGCGTGTACCACGTCACCAACGCCGGTGCCGTCAGCTGGTACGAGTTCGTGCGCGACATCGTCGCCGCCGCGGGGTACGACCCGGCCATCGTCCATCCGATCACCACCGCCGATCTCGATCCGCCGCGACCGGCACCGCGTCCCGCGAACAGCGTGCTCGACAACGCTGCGATGCGCATGAGTGGCCTCCCCCCGATGCGTCACTACCGCGACCCGCTCCACGACCTCGTCTCACGGCTCCGAGCCTGACGTTCTGGCCGGGTTCCCGCCGCACCTGTGCCGGCAGGAACCCCACCAGTACGGCTCAGTCGGGGATCTCGAGGAAGGCTCGCACCGGTTCGACGCCGACGAGCTCGATGTCGTCGCGGCGGAGCTCGGACTCGAAGTGCTCGCGGGGCATCGCGAAGCCGAGCAGGCGGTCGGGTCGGGCGTCGTCGCGGAGCGCTCGGCGCCAACCCTGCTCCCGGTAGCCCAGGCGGCGGGTGACGCCGAGCGAGGGCGC
>DATHUU010000125.1:0-9316 GCA_035461925.1 Ilumatobacter sp. | reverse complement strand
GCCGAGGAGCTCGCTCAGGAAGCCTTCGTCACGGCACACCAGCGGTGGGAGCGCCTCCACGGCTTCGATCGACCCGACCTCTGGGTGCGACGCGTCGTCATCAACCGGTCGATCTCGTACCGGCGGCGGGAGGCGACCGAGCGTCGGGTGCTCGAACAGCTCCACGATCGTGAACCGCACGGGTCGACCGTCGACCTCCCGATCGGCGACGCCGGGCTCTGGGCCGCGGTCCGGGAGCTGTCACCGCGCCAAGCCGAGGCGCTCGCCCTCTTCTACGTCGAGGACCAGCCGATCAGCGAGGTCGCCAAGATCCTCGGTCTCGGCGAGGAGACGGTCAAGACGCACCTGAAGCGGGGCCGAGCAGCGCTCGCCGAACGGCTGGGGGAACGGGAGCGGCGATGAACGACCTCGAACGCCGACTCCACCACGCCGCACGCGAGCTGCGGTCGATCGACATCGAACCGCCAGCGCTCGCGACGATCTCCGCATCGCGTCGACCCACTGGGATCGCCGGACGCGTCCCTGCGCTCGTGATGCCGGTGCTGTTCGTGCTCGGCGGGCTGGCAGTGATCGCGGGTGGGCTCGGTCGCACGGCCGAATCGCCCGACGCAGGTCCGGCAGCCACTGTCGCAGCCGGACCGGTCGCTGACGAGGGCCGCCGGGCCGAACCGGACGAGATCGGCCGGACGCTCAGCGTTCACGACGAGCTCGCGCTCATCGCTGCGCTCGTCCCCCCCAAGTCGACGACCGCCGTGGTTCCCGATCTGCCCGAGGAGTCGGTGCGGACCCACTCTCGCACCTATCGCTGACATCAGCGACGTTGCGGAGACCGGTGTCCCCTCTCGTGGGGCAGCCGTGCGTGTTCCGAGCGACACGACACGAGGGGGAGCCATGCATCGAACGAGTGCCCACCGGCGCGCACGCATCATCGCCGCGCTGACCGCCTTCGCCCTCGCCGCTGCCGCGTGCGGTGGCGACGACGACGCCGATTCCGACGCCGAGCCGGGCCAGTCGTCCGGCGATGCAGCTGCCGAACAACCCGCCGAGGAACCGGCGGAGGAGCCGGCGACCGACGAACCCGCGGAGGAACCCGCGACCGAGGAACCGGCGACCGAGGAACCGATGGACGAGGGCGAGCCGGGCGGCAGCGTCGTGTTCGCCGCCGAACAATGGCCCGAGTGCCTCAACCCGGTCACGTCCTGCGCGAACGCCTCGTGGCTGACGTGGTCGGTGACCGCTCACATCCTCCCCCGGCTGATGGAGATCGACACCGAGGGGAACTATCTGGCCTCACCCGTCCTGACCGAGGCACCCAGCCTCGAGAACGGGATGATCACGCAGGACCCGTTCACCGTCACGTTCCGGCTGCGCGACGACGCGGTCTGGAGCGACGGCACGCCGATGACCTCCGAGGACATCCGGTTCACCTGGCGGGCGGTGATGGACACGACGGGCACCCTGAGCACCGCCGGGTTCGACCTGATCACCGACGTCGCGACACCGGACGACAAGACGGCCGTCGTCATGTTCGAGGAGGACTACGCACCGTGGGGCGACCTGTTCGGCGGTGGCACCGGCTTCTTCCTCAAGGCCGACGAGTTCGAGGGCACCGACGTCGCGGACGAGATGCTCGACGCGATCCCGTGGTCCGGTGGCCCGTGGGTCCTCCAGTCGTGGGGCGGCGAGGAGGCGATCCTGGTTCGCAACGAGACCTACTGGGACACCGACCGAGTCCCCCTCCTCGACCAGGTCACGTTCGTCCCACGTGAGGACACCGACACCGAGATCATCGCCCTCCAGACCGGCGAGGTGTCGGCCATCTTCCCGCAACCCTCACCGGGGGTGAACGAACGCCTGTCCCAGGACGGCATCGACTTCACGATCGCCGGCGGCGTCGTGTTCGAAGGCTTGTGGCCGAACCAGCGGTCGCCACAGTCGCCGATCCTCGCCGAGCAGGCCGTTCGCGAGGCGCTCGCGTTCGCGATCGACCGGCAGGAGATCTTCGACACCGTGATGGCGCCGATCTATCCGGAGGGCGAGGTGCTCCAGTGCGCCGGATGGGTCCCGACCGTCGGCGACTGGTGCGGCGACGAGTTCGCCGACGTCGTCCAGGACCTCGACCGCGCCGAGCAGGTCCTCACCGACGCCGGCTGGGCGCGCAACGCCGACGGCGTCTGGGAGAAGGACGGGACGCCCCTCGTGATCGAGTGGAACACGGTGGCCGGCAACCGTCGCCGGGAGGACGTCCAAGCGCTCGTGCAGGAGCAAGTCGCTGACTTCGGCATCCGCTTCGAGATCAACAACCTCGACGCCGGCGAGCTCTTCCAGAACCGCCTCCCC
Source organism: Ilumatobacter sp. (assembly GCA_035461925.1). Lineage (GTDB taxonomy): Bacteria > Actinomycetota > Acidimicrobiia > Acidimicrobiales > Ilumatobacteraceae > Ilumatobacter. The sequence goes on along the minus strand of DATHUU010000125.1, from coordinate 6,976 downwards.
ACCCTCGACTTCGGGATGGGCCTCTACGCCCAGGTCGCCAGCCCCGATCCATCGGTGACCACGCTCTACGACCGGGCGAACATCCCGAGCCAGGAGAACGGCTTCTCCGGGCAGAACAACCTGGCGTGGGACAGCGAGACCGTGACCGAGCTCGTGCGTCTCAGCGATCGCCAGCTCGTCATCGAGGAGCGGTTGGAGACGATCCGCCGGATCGGTGCCGAGGTCCGGGCCGACATGGCGTGGATCCCGCTCTACCAGCTGCCGAACCTGACCGCGTGGCGCTCCGATCAGCTCGGCGGCCCGATCGGCGAGTGGACCGCGAGCACCTACGGCGGCTTCTCGAACATGTTCGACTGGTACCTGCTCGGGTGATCGGGTCGTGAACACGAGCTGCCGTCGGACCCGACCGACACCGGCCACCCCCACCTCCCGGTGGTGCCGACGGTGATCGCGTACGTGGTCCGGCGGCTGCTCGTCTCGATCCCGTTGCTCCTCGTCCTGAGCATCGTCTCGTTCATCGCGACGCGAGCCGTGTCGAGCCCGGAGGCCGGCATCCGGAGCAACCCGCGCGTCTCACCCGAGGACATCCAGCGCTACCGCGAGCAACTCGGCCTCGACGATCCGGCCTCGACCCAGTACCTCCGGTGGCTCGGCAACCTGCTCCACGGGGACCTCGGCACCTCGCTGGTGTCGAACCGCGACGTCTGGCCGCAGCTCCGGAGCGCGCTCTGGAACACCGCCGTGCTCGGCATCACCGCGCTCGTCTTCAGCTTCGCGATCGGCGTCGGTATCGGTGTGCTGTCGGCGGTGAAGCGCGGGACGACGTTCGACTACGCGGCGACCGGCGCCGCCTTCTTCGGGTTGTCGATGCCGAACTTCTGGTTCGCGATCATGCTCCAGCTGCTGTTCGGCGTGTACCTCGTCGACTGGCTCGCGCTCGACGGGCCCGTGTTGTACACCGCCGGCACCCGCTCTCCCGGTACCGACGGCTTCGATCCGATCGACCGACTCCGGCACCTCGCGCTCCCGGCGATGGTGCTGGCCGTGCAGCTCGTCGCCGTCTACAGCCGGTACATGAGGGCATCGCTCCTCGAGGTGCTCGGCGCCGACTACGTCCGCACGGCGCGGGCGAAGGGAGCGAGTGAGGGACGGGTGGTCGGCCGCCACGCGATGCGCAACGCGATGATCCCGGTCACCACCCAGCTCGCGGGCGACGTCGGCGCCGTCTTCGGTGGTCTCGTCATCACCGAGACCGTGTTCCAGTGGCCGGGGATGGGACCGCTGTTCCTCGACGCCATGCAGAGCGGCGATTACCAGGTGATCCTGCCCTGGCTGATGATCACCGCGTTCGCGGTGGTGTTCTTCAACCTCCTCGCGGATCTCGCGTACGGGGTCCTCGACCCGAGGATCCGACATGTCTGACCGCACGGTCGACGAGACCGCCGCCGAGCGGGCCTGGATGCGGCCACGACCGGCTGATCCGGCGACGCTCCGCTCCCGTGCCGAGATCGAGGAGGCCGCGCTCGTGGACAGCTTCGACCAGCCTCCGGAGTCCCAGCTCCGACTGGCCTGGGGACGCTTCCGACAGCACCGGGTCGCGATGGTGTCGGCGGTCGTGCTGCTCGTCCTCGTGGTGATGTGTGCCCTGGCACCGCTCATCGCCCCGTTCTCGTACACCGAGCAGGACCTGTCCTCGACGTTCACCTCCCCGAACGGCACCTACTGGCTCGGTACCGACTCCCTCGGGAGGGATCAGCTCTCCCGTCTCCTCTACGGAGGGAGGGTCTCGCTCGCCGTCGGCTTCGGCGTCGCCCTCGTCAGCGGGGCGTTCGGCACGCTGATGGGCACCGCGGCCGGGTACGCGGGTGGCTGGTTCGACGCGGTCCTCATGCGGATGACCGACTTCATGCTCGCGCTGCCGGCGTTGATCTTCCTGATCGTCGCGGCGCGCATCTTCGGCGACTCGATCCCGACGGTCGTGCTGATCGTCTCGGCGATCGCATGGATGCCGTTGGCACGGATCATCCGGGGCGTGACCCTCAGCATCAAACATCAGGACTACATCATGGCTGCCAAGGCCTCTGGTGCCAGCCCGGCCCGGATCCTGCGCCGGCACGTCCTGCCGAACGTGGTCGGTCCGGTGGTCGTGAACCTCACCCTCACCGTCGCCGCAGCGATCCTGCTCGAGTCGAGCCTGTCGTTCCTCGGTCTCGGCATCCAGCCCCCGACCCCGACCTGGGGGAACATGCTCGCCGGCTCGAAGGGCTACGTGCAGACCGCGCCCTGGCTGGTGTGGTTCCCGGGCCTCATGATCCTGGCAACGGTGCTGTGCGTGAACTTCGTGGGCGACGGACTCCGTGACGCGCTCGACCCGACCGACACGAGGCAGCGATGACCGGCGAGGTTCAGGTGCCCTTCCGTGTCACGCCAGACGGCCCCATGCTGGTCCTCCCCGACGGATCCCACGATCGGACTCGATCCTGCCCCGACCCACTGGAACCTTGCGGAAGCGATGATCCCCAAGGAGAGCGCCCCGTCAGACCCCGGCGCGGCTGACGACCTGGCCGTCTTGCAGCTCGATCCGGCGATCGGCATCGTCGATGATCGACACGTCGTGGGTCGCGACGACGGCAGCCACGCCGCGCTCGGCGACGACCCGCAGGATCAGGCTCATGATCTCGACCCCGGTGCGGGAGTCGAGCTGGCCCGTGGGCTCGTCGGCGATCAGGAGCTGCGGATCGGCGGCCAGCGCTCTCGCGATCGCGACCCGTTGCTGCTCGCCACCGGACAGCTCGTTGGGACGGTGGTGCGCGCGGCCGGCGAGCCCGACGACCTCGAGCAGCTCGCGGACACGGTCCCGTCGCTCGGCACCACCGACACCTTGGAGGCGGAGGGGCACCTCGACGTTCTCGGCGGCGCTCAGCATCGGCAGGAGGCCGAACCCCTGGAACACGAACGCCACCCGGTCACGCCGGAGCTCGGTGAGCTGTGCGTCGCTGGCTGCCGACAGGTCGAGCCCGCACACGTCGACGACGCCCGAGTCGGCACGATCGAGGCCACCGATCACGTTCAGCAACGTCGTCTTCCCCGACCCGGAACGACCGTGCACCGCGACGAGCGTGCCCGGCCGGACGGTGAGATCGACCGATCGAAGGGCCCGCACGACCTGTCGGCCGCCGGTGTACGCCTTCTCCACCCCCGCGAGCCATACCACGTCGGCCCCGGGCGCGGTGGCGTCGTCGGTGGGTTCGTCGGTGGTCACGGCATGCCTCCTTGGTCGCGGGCTTCCGGTCGCGACCACGCGGCCTCGTCGGTCTCGACGTCGCGCCACACGCCGACGTGGTCGGGTTCGAGCTCGAGTCGCACCCGGCGCTTGAGGTCGAGCGCGGCGACGTACCCTTCCGGGAGCTGCAGCCGACCCGCGGAGTCGAGCACGGAGAACTCGCGGGCGATGACCCGCGAGGCGTCGAGCCCAGCGCCTTCGCGAACGATCTCCGAGCTGATCCGCCCGTCCCGGATCGACACGGTCCGATCCACCTGCTGCGATACGAGCGGATCGTGCGTCACGATCACCGCCGTGACGCCGAGCTCCTCGTTCACCCGGCGGAGCACGCCGAACACCTCGATCGCCGTCGCCACGTCGAGCTCGCCCGTCGGCTCGTCGGCGAGGAGCAGCTGCGGCCGGTTCGCGAGCGCGACCGCGATCGCCACGCGCTGCTGCTCACCGCCGGAGAGCTCGCTCGGACGATGGTCTGCTCGGTCGATCAGCCCGACCAGCTCCAGGAGCTGCTCCGCCTTGATGCGCCGCGTGCGTCGTGGCTCACCCGCGATCGCGAGCGGGAACTCGACGTTGCGCCGTGCGTCGAGGTACGGCTGCAGGTTCCGCGAGGTCTGCTGCCACACGAAGCCGACGACGTTGCGGCGATAGTCGTTGCGTTCCGCGCCGGACATCTGCATGAGATCGTGCGAGCCGACCATCGCGGTGCCTGCCGTCGGTTCGTCGAGCCCGCCGAGCACGTTCAAGAGCGTCGACTTGCCCGAACCGGACGCCCCGATGACCGTGATGATCTCGCCGGGCTCGACGTGGAGGTCGAGGCCCTGCAGCGCGACGACCTCGATCTCCGCGGTCTTGAAGATGCGCACGAGCCCCTCACAGCGGATCGGGCCGCTGCTCCTGGCCGCGATCGGGCTCGTCAAGACGTGGGCCATGGGAACCTCCTCGTTCCAGTGTGGCAGTGGATCGACCCGCGAACGAGCAGCACGCTCATGCTGCACCGTCGATCCGGAGGATGTCGGTCGCCTTCACGGTGACGATGCGCCGGACGAGCACCGCGATGACGACGAGGGACGCGACCGCGACGGCCGCCGCGGCCAACAGCAGCCCGACGACGTCCACACGGATGGAGACCGGGGTCCCCGCAGCGAACGCCGAGAGGTCGAACCGGCCGTCGTACGACCGCGCCACGAGCCAGCCGACACCGGTGCCGACGACCGTCCCGGTCAACGCGGCCGGTGCGAGCTCTGCGAGCACCGCGTTCGCCGTCTCGCGCGATCCGGCTCCGAGGAGGCCGAGGATGGCCACTTCGCGCTGGCGCGCCCGTGCGGTGACGACGGCGACCGCCGTCAGCGCGACGAGGGAGAGCAACAACGAGAAGCCGGCGGCCAGCAGGTAGCCGCGGCGCACGGCACGGCTGAGCGGATCGTCGAGCTGCGCCTCGAGGACGTCGTCACGCGCCACGACCTGCTCCCCGGCAGCAGCTGCGATCCGCTCGATCTCGACTCGCGCCGACCCCGGTGCGTCCACCGCAACGCTGTTGAAGCCCGGCTCCGACCCACTCACCGCGGTCGCCACCGCCCGGTCGGCAACGAGGAAGTCGTCGGTGCGCCCGAACAGCTCGTCCTCGACGTCGACGACGTGGAAGATCTCACCGGCGCGGCCACCGAGCCCCTCGAAGCGATCTCCCACCCGCACCGGCCGGCCGTTCACACGGTTCGACGAGACGACCGGGATCGAGCCGTCGAGTCTGGGGCTCGTCAGGTCCGCCGGGAGCTCCTCGTACGCGGCCGTGCCGGCGGTGATCAGGCGCAGCGCTTCGACATCGACCGTGATCAGGTTCGTCCCGTACGAGTCGCCGGCTCGCTCGACGTTGACGCGGGTGCTCCCGCTCGCCGCGACCGTCGTGTCGGGCAGCCCGGCGATCTCGTCGCGCAGCCCGGGGAGGCGCGTGTCGACCCGATACGGAGCACCGACCATGGTCCAACTGGCGTCGACCGCCCCACCCTCGAGGGCGCGATCGACGCCGACCCCGAGCGCGGCCACCGTGAGGGCCAACACCATCACCGTGACCATCCCGATCGAGGCGTCGGGCGAAGCGGCGACGCGGCGCAACCCGACGAGGCGCCCAGGCCCGAGGACGAGCCCACGAGCAGCGAACCGTCCCACCAGCCACGGGATGACCCGACGGGTGAGGAAGACGATCGCGAGGGGCACCAAGACGGGCATGAGCACGGTGAGCGGATCGATCGCCGTGGCATCGGCCGAGACCCCACGTCGTCGGAACGTCACGACCGCACCCGTTGCGATCGCGACGAGGACGAGCCCGGCGATCCGGCCCCACCGCCCGAGTCCGGGATGCGCGTTCGGGCGCCCGGAGACGGTGACAGGCCGCAGACCCTCGGACGTGGCCACGAGTCCCGCGCAGAGCACCGCTCCGCCGCAGGTCGCGAGCACCAGCGGAAGCTCGAGGTCGGCGCGGACGGGTGGGGCGACGAGCAGCGCGGCGCCGCCACCGACGATCGCGGCGACCGCCGCGATCCCCGACATCTCCGTCATCGAGGCCGCCACCAGCTGCGGGCGCGACGCGCCACGCGCCCGCGCCACGGTGAGCCAGCCACGGCGCCGCCCGGCGGCGGCGGCGAGCAGCTGACCGAGCGTCGTCAGCACGACGGCGAGGACTCCGACCGCGGCGAGCACCAGCGTGGAGCGAGCGGCGTCGCGCTGACCGATCTCGGTCTCCAGGACCGAGCGGAGGCCGGTCACGACACCCGGCCTCGTCAGCGTCGGCTGACTCGCGAACGAGGCCTCGACCGCGAGCACCCCGTCGAGGACTTGGTCGACCGAGGCCAGGGTGATGGCGTCCGTGTCCAGGTCGCGTCGCTGCTCCAACGCGAACGGGCTGCGCCCGTCGACGAGGAACGGTCGCGTCGGCACCTGTTCCGGATGGACGATGGCGTACGCGAACACGTTGGCGCCGGCCGGCGTGTCGGCCACCGTCGGACGATGAAGCCGCAAGTCGCCGAACCAGTACCGGTCGTCGGCGTCGTCGAGCTCGCGGAGACCGACCAGCTCGGCCGCGAAGTCGTCGGGGAGCCCCCGGTTGAACGATCGGGTGACGAGATCGCTCGGGTCGACCGTGAGCTCGACGATCTCGCCCAGCTCCCAGCCGAGCTCCTCGGCGGTCTCCGGTGTGGCCTCGAACTCGAAGATGTCGAATCCGTTGATGGTGCGGTCGGTCGCGGCGGCGCGTCGACCGGCGACGAGTCGGGATCGCTCGTCGATCTCGGGGTGGATGCGGAACGTCAGGAACGTGGGCAACCTCGGCACGCTCCGTGCCGAGTCCGGGTCCGGGTCGGCGTCCGGGTCGGCGTCCGGGTCGGGCGGGACCGGTCCGACCGCCTCGTGGGCGACGCTGAACCGGGCGGTGTCGGCCACGAACCGCTCGTCGACGAATCGATCGAGGAGGTGCTCGGGGATCTCGGCCGAGATGTCGGCGAGGCGGCCCCGCTGCAACGCCAGCGGAGCCGTCGTACTGCCCGCCGCATAGTCGTCAAGGACTCGCACGACGAGCTGCCTGGCGCCGATCGGGGCACGGTCGACCGCCTGGGCCAGACTCTGCTCCTCGGCGTCGCGGAGCAGGCGTGGCGCGGCGACGGCGCCGAACACGACCGTGCCGAGCAGGACGGCGACGATCGCCCA
>DATHUU010000124.1:0-5544 GCA_035461925.1 Ilumatobacter sp. | reverse complement strand
ACACCACGTCGAGCGGGAGGTCGGCGTCGACCTTGATCACCTGAGACTCCGCGACGCACGAGTACTCCGAGAAGGTGCCGAGCTTGGCGAGGAGCAGCAGGTCGGTGCCGTCGCCGAGGCGGTGCCGGCTCGTCCCGTCGGTGATCATCCCCGGGAGGAAGGCGCCGCCTCCCTGGTCGCACAGGTTCTGGCGACCGGTCACGCAGTAGCGGCACCGCCCGCACGATGGCACGAACGACGCCGAGACGTGGTCGCCGACCGCGACCGACGTGACGCCCGGTCCGATCTCGCTCACGATACCGGACCCCTCGTGGCCGCCGATCATCGGGTAGATCGTGTCGATGCCCATCGCCGCCATCGCATCCGGCGGTGGGATGAAGTCACCGGTGTAGACGTGCTCGTCGCTGTGGCAGAGCCCCGCATGGGTCCACTTGACCAACACCTCCCCCGACTTCGGTGCGTCGACCTCGATCTCCTCGATCGCCCAATCCTGGTTCGCCCCGTGGATGACCGCGGCCCTGCACTTCATCGTGACCCCCTGTCGTCGCGGCGGCCGTCGGACGACGGTCGACCCCGGAGCACATCTCAGCACACCGGACGGACCACCCGCGACACGGCGCGTGACGCAGTGCCTCGCGCCCTTCCCCGACCTCGACGGCGCGGCCGCCAAGCTCTCGATCTGATCAAGTGATGACCGGTCACCGACGTACTTGACCTTCCCCTGACCTGCAGACTCAAGACTGCTTCAGGGTCCATCAAGCGTGCTCGCGGCACCGACGATGATCGGGGGACACCAGGCCCAACGACCAGGATCGACACGAAGGACCGACACGATGAGCGCAACGATGAACCTCCACGACGATCTCTCCCCGACCGTGACCGGGACGGCGGTCGTTCGCGGCGTGCAGTTCGCGTGTCCCCTGTGCGGGGAGGACCGCAACGGTCTCCACGTCGACGGACCGTCGGGCTCGGCGTGGGTGGAGTGCGACGAGTGCTCCTACCGGTGTGACCCGGGCGTGCTCGAGATCCCGACCGAGGCGATGCTCACCGAGTGGCACGCCCAGGCGCTCCGCCACGGCCAGGCGGCGCTCCGTTGCGCCGACGGCACGCCCTCGTGCTCGTACCTGGCGATCGTGTGGTGCCGCCGTCTCGCTCCCGAGCTGTCCCTGTGGGGGAAGACCGCCTTCCTCGACAGCGTTGCACGGCCGCTCGCCGGCACCCTCGACCGCCACCAGCGCGAGGTCGTGCTCCAGTTGGGTGTGGCGCTCCAGATGCCGCCGAGCGCGATCAACCGGGTCCTCGACGCCGTCTGAGCTGGGCCGCGTTCACTAGGTTCGCCCCGAGGAGGGGAACCCGTGGACGTCGCGACCCAGCAGGCACTCATCGACCGGATCGTCACCCATCAGGCGGCGGGCCGCGGAACCGACGTCGCCGAGGCGGTGATGCGCGTCCCGATCACCGCCTACACCGACCCCGATCGGCTCGAGCACGAGCGTCGGCTCATCGGTGGCGCACCTGGCGTGGCCGGGCTGTCCGGCCTCGTCCCCGGCCCACGTTCCTTCGCCACGGTCGACATCGGCGAGCACTCCGTCATCGTCACACGCGACGACGACGGAGCCGTCCACGCACTGCTCAACGTGTGCCGGCACCGCGGCGCGGAGGTGGCGAACGGATGTGGTGCCGCTGCCCGGCTCGTGTGCCCATACCACGGGTGGGCGTACGGACTGGACGGATCGGGCATCTCCCGGCGTCGGGCCGAGCACTTCGACGGCGACCTCGCCGGGCTCGCCACGCTCCCGGTTCGCGAGCAGGACGGCATCATCTGGGTGTCCGCCGACCCCGACGGCGAGATCCCCGACCGCCCGCTGCACGGGGCCGAGCGCGAGCTCGGCCCACTGGGGCTGGGCGAGCTCCGTCGGTTCGGCACGACGACGTTCACGCGGCCCCTCAACTGGAAGCTCGCGGTCGACACGTTCTGCGAGGCGTACCACCTGTCCTCGCTGCACCGCAACACGCTCGCCCCGCTCATCCACGACGACTTCGCCCTGTTCGACGCGTTCGGCCCCCACGGCCGCCTGATCGCCGCCCGCAGGTCGATCGGAGAGCTCGCGACCCTCGAGCCGTGTCAACGACGCCTGCTCCCACATGCGACGATCCTGTGGTTCCTCGTACCGAACACCGTCCTGTTGCACCAGCAGGACCACATCCAGCTCTACCAGTCCCGACCCGGGCGTACCCCCGACGAAGCTCACCTCACCGTCACGCTGTACGTGCCGAAGGGATCGGAGCGCGGCGACTCCTACTGGCAGAAGAACTTCGACCTCTTGGTCGACGTCACCGACACCGAGGACTTCGCGACGGCGGCCGGCATCCAGCGCGGCTACCGCACGCGGGCGCAGGACCACGTCGTGTTCGGCCGCAACGAACCGGCGCTGCAGCACTTCCACCGGTCGGTCGAGCAGCTCCTGCCCTGATGCGCGCTTGGCAGGTGGTGGAGCGCGGCCGTGCTGTCCTGGTGGACGACGCATCTGTGCCACACCTCGACCCGGACGATCCGCACGCGACGGTCGTCGAGGTCCACGCGGCCGCCGCGAACTTCGCGGACCGGCTGATGATCGACGGGAGGTACCAGCTGCGTCCGCGCACGCCGTTCGTGCCGGGGTTCGAGGTGGCCGGGCTGGTGCGGGCGACGAACTCGATCCGGCTCCAGGTGGGCGATCGCGTCGCAGGCGTCGCTGACCCCCGGCACGGGTCGTGGGCCGAGGTCGCGTCGGCCGACGACCGTCACCTCACCGTGCTGCCCGACGATCTCGGGTGGATCGATGCGATCGGCCTCCACGTCAACGCGCAGACCGCCTGGTTCGCGCTGCACCGAGCAGCACGCCTGCGGCGGGCCGATCTCGTGCTCGTCCACGCTGCCGCGGGAGGTGTCGGGTCGATGGCGGTGCAGCTCGCCGTCGCTCACGGGTGCCGCGTGGTGGGAACCGCGTCACCGGGGAAGCTGGCCGTCGTGCGGTCCCTCGGCGCCGAGCTCGCCGTCGACAACCGCGACGCGTCGTGGCCGTCACGGATCCGGGACGCGGTCGGCGAGATCGATGTCGTGATCGACCCGGTCGGCGATGCAGTGTTCGCCGGCTCGTGGCAGCTGTTGGGTTTGGAGGGTCGCTACGTCACCGTGGGCTTCACGTCCGGCGGGATCCCGGAGGTGCCGGCGAACGAGGCGCTCGTGCGGAACCTGTCACTGCACGGCATGTACTGGACCCCGTACGCGACGGCCCGCCCCGATCTCGTCGCGGAAGCAGCCACGGAGATCTTCCGACTCCACCGGGACGGCCGCCTCGACCCGTGCGTGACCGTGACCGCCCGGCTCGAGGAAGCCCTCGCGTGCGTCGACCGAGTCGCGACCGGCGCCACGACCGGCAAGACCGTCCTCGTCGTCCGGTGATGTCGCAAACGACCCGACTCCTGGACCTGACCAAGCGGTGACGTGATCACGACGTTCTCGACGCGGCTCTGACATCGTTTCTCAAGACCTCGTCATGGTTGCTCGACGCCATCCCGCACCACGACGATGATCGGGTGAACACGCAGGTAGGACGACGAAAGGGGCGGCAGATGAGCGCAGCGGTGAATCTCGAGGAGTACTTCGATCAGGACTTCGACGAGGCGGTGGTCCCCACCTTCCGCACGACGGTGCTGTTCCACCTGCTCGACTTCGTCTGCCCCCACTGTGGCGACGAGCGTCGGGGCGCTCACATCGATGGTGACGACGGCGTCACCTACGTCGAGTGCGGCACCTGCCACCTCGAGTTCGACCTGTCGGTGCTCCGCGTGCCGACCCAGGCCCGGCTCGACGCATGGCGTGCCGATGCGGTGCTGCACGGCACCACCGCCCTGCACTGCGCCGATGGCGTGCACCAGTGCTCGTACCTCGCGCTGGCGTCGTGCCGTCGTCTCGCATCGGAGCTGACCACGGTCGGCAAGACTCGCCTGTTGAACGAGCTCGTCGGCTCGGTCGGTGGCGAGCTCGACCGGCCGCAGCAACAGGTGCTGGTCGAGCTGGGCGCCGCGCTCGGGCTCCCCGCCCCGGTGATCAACGGCTACCTGGCGCTGCTCTGACCCGGGCTCGTCAGTCGGCGACGAGACGTGTCGTGACCATCCCGAGATCGCCGAAGTGGGCGACGACCAGGTCGCCGGTCGACATCGGCTGCATCGGTCCGAGTGCCCCGGTCATGAGCACGTCGCCCGGTTGGAGCGGGATGCCCCGCTCGCACAGGACGTCGGCCAGCCATCGGGCGGCGTTGATCGGGTTGCCGAGGCAGGCGGCACCGACGCCGTTCGACACCTCCTCACCGTTGATCGTCATCGACATCGGGACGGTACGGATGTCGAACGCCGACAGGGGCACCGGTCGCGAGCCCACGACGTAGAGGCCGCACGAGGCGTTGTCGGCGACCGTGTCGACGATGCTGATCTGCCAGTTCTCGATCCGCGAGTCGACGACCTCGATCGAGGGCAGCGCGAAGTCGACCGACCGGATGATCTCCGCGAACCCGTGCGGGGCGTTGTTCAGCTCGCGTCCGATGACGAGCGCGACCTCGGCTTCGGCGCGCGGTTGGATCAACCGGTTCGCCGGGATCTCGATGCCGTCGCCGAATTCGGTGTCGGCGTAGAGCGTGCCGAAGTCCGGCTGCCCGACACCGATCTGCTCCTGCACCGCCTTCGAGGTCACACCGATCTTGCGACCCGAGACACGGCGGCCGGCGGCGAGCGAGCGCTGGTGGTTGACCTCCTGGACGGCGTACCCGACGTCGATGTCGGTCGACGTGCCGAGCAGCTCGCGCACGGGTGCGATCGGTCGCCGCGCCCGGTCGGCCTCCCAGAGGAGGTCGGCAGCCTGTTGGACGAGGGCGGGTTCCGCGGTCATTGCTGCTGTTGCTCCTGCTGCCGGCGGACCGCGGACTCGCTGGCGAGCCGCGCCTGCTTCTCGGCGAGGAGCTCGGTCCCGGCCAGGAAATCGGTGTTCTCGACCTCGGTCACCCACACCCGGATCGAGTCGCGCGGCGCCCCGATCGAGTCGTGGATCGCGTCGGCGATCGCGCGGAGCATCGCACCCTTCTGCTCGGGCGTGCGGCCCCGGGCCATGGTCACGTTGACGAGTGGCATGTCGAGATCCTCTCAGACGCCGCGGGCGGTCACGTCGCCGAAGTGGCTGTACGAGGCGGTGGCGACCGTGCCGGGCCCGAGCGGCTCGGCTCCGAGGGGGGCGCCCGCCATCACGACCCAGCCGGCGTGGAGTCCACGATCGTGCTTGGCGAGGTGACGCACGAGCATCGCCACGCACTCGGCGGGGGATCCGAGCAGCGCCGCGCCGGTCGCGGTCCCACGCATTTCGCCGTCGATCGTGAAGGTGCACTCGACCGTCGCGAGGTCGACGTCACGCGGTGCGATGCCGACGTCACCGATCAGCACGCGAGCCGCCGACGTGTTGTCGGCGATGACGTCCGGCAACGTGAACTTGAACGCCTCGTACCGGGAGTCGAT
>DATHUU010000123.1:0-2654 GCA_035461925.1 Ilumatobacter sp. | reverse complement strand
GACGCCGTGTTCATCGGGTCGTGCACGAACAGCCGCATCGAGGACCTGCGGGCCGCTGCCGCCGTACTGGCGGGCCGGCACGTGACGGTGCCGCGGGTGATGATCGTGCCCGGCTCCCATCGCGTCAAGGCCCAGGCGGAGGCAGAAGGACTCCACGAGGTCTTCCGCGCCGCCGGGGCCGATTGGCGTGAACCCGGCTGTTCGATGTGCCTGGCGATGAACCCCGACAAGCTGAGCCCGGGCGAGCGCGCGGCCAGCACGAGCAACCGCAACTTCGAAGGTCGGCAGGGACGCGGCGGCCGCACCCATCTCGTGTCACCGGCCGTCGCCGCCGCCACCGCCGTGAACGGCACGTTCGCGACCCCGGAGGACTTGTGATGAAGACCGTTCGCATCGTCACCGGCACGGGGGTGCCGCTCAAGCGCAGCGACGTCGACACCGATCAGATCATCCCGGCCGACTGGCTGAAGCGCGTCGAGCGCACCGGTTTCGAGAAGGGGCTCTTCTCGACCTGGCGCGACGACCGCGACTTCGTGCTCAACCAGGAGCAGTACCAGGGTGCGTCGATCCTGGTCGCCGGGCCGGCGTTCGGCGTCGGCTCCTCACGCGAGCACGCCGTGTGGGCGATCCAGCAAGGAGGGTTCGACGCGGTGGTCGCGCCGAGCTTCTCCGACATCTTCCGCAACAACTGCGCGAAGAACGGCCTGGTGCCCGTCGTGGTGCCGGAGGCCACCGTCGAGTCGATCTGGGCGGCGATCGAAGCCGACCCGACCACCGAGATCACGATCGACGTGGAGCGCCTCACCATCGAGGTGCCTTCGGCCGGGATCACGGCATCGTTCCCGATGGACGAGCCGACACAGCACCGTTTCCTCGAGGGGCTCGACGACATCGGCATCACGCTCGCCCACGCCGATGCGATCAACACCTACGAGGCCAACCGCCCGGCCTGGCTCACCTGAGCAGACCGCCGCTCAGCCACACCGGAACGCGCCGTCGACGGACGTGCCGTCGAGGTTGGCACCCGAGAAGAACCCCGATGTGCCCGCCTCGTCGATCGTCAGGTCGACGACGGGGAACTCATACGCGACCCCGGCCACACGCAGCAGGGCTCCCGTCGGTCCGCCGCCGAGCTCGAACGCGGTGATGGCACCGACCGAGGCGTCGTCGTCGACACCGACGACGATCTCGCTCCCACCGTCGGTCGCGCAGGTCACGTCGCCGCTCGAATCGATGGCGAGGCCCACGATCCGCTCGGTATCGCCGTCGCGCAGCACCGCGAACACCTCCACCGAGTCGGTGACCGCGTCGTCGCTCCGCATCGGTGCCGCCGGTTCGGCTCCGGAACACGAGAACGAGCCCTCGACGCGGCCACCGTCGGGCCCGAACGCGAGGAACTGGCCGCGCTGCAGGTCGTCCAGGATCGTGATCGTGCCGTTGGCCGTGAGCGGGTCCGCGCCCTCGCGCTCGACGCGGACCTCGGCGTCGAAGATGCCAGCGCCCGCCACCCGATCGGCCGTCCAGATGCCGACCAGGTCGAGGGAGTCGGAACCGGAGACGAAGACGGAGTAGCCGCTCACGCGCTCGCGCAACCCGGAGCACGAGCCGAACGACCCGAACGGGCCATCCTCGACCACCGCGTTCGGGTCCCCGGTCCAGCCGACCGACGTGTCGATCGGTTCGCCCTCGAACCCCTCGGCCACGACGTCGATCGTCACCGACCACTGCGGGACGACGTCCGACAGCGCGGCATCGTCCCCAGCATCGTCCGACGGCTGGTCGGCGACCGCGACCGTGTCCGCCGGCGACGTCGCCGCCGGGGTCGCGGTGGGAGCGACCGTCGGCTCGTCACCGCCCCCCGAGCACGCCGCCACGGCAAGGGCTGCGGCGAACACGAGCGTCACCGTCCGAAGCATCGTTCCGACGGTACCGGTGGGGCGCGGCGCGGGCCTCGACAGACGTGGCGCGGCTCTCAGGCCGGGCTCAGGTGATGACGTCGGCCCCGAACGCGGGCAGGTCGCGCAGGTTCGGGTTGTTCGAGAACACCTCGATCGGGGTCTGGTTCGGGAGGCGCATCCCCCGTTGGAGGATTCGCACCTGCGTGTACTGGTTGTACTCGACGAGCGTGATCGCCCAACCGTCACGACCGGCACGAGCGGTTCGCCCGGAGCGGTGCAGGTAGTCCTTCACGTCCTTGGCCGGCTCGTAGTGGATGACCGCACCGATGTCGTCGATGTCGATCCCCCGGGCGGCGACATCGGTCGCGACCAGGACCTTCAGCTTGCCCTCGGCGAAGCGCTGGAGTGCCCGCTCGCGTGCCTTCTGCGGCAGATCGCCATGGATCGCCTCCGCCTCGACGCCGAGATCCTGCAACGAGTGGGCGACCTTGTCGCAGACGCGCTTGGTCTGACAGAACACGGCGAGCTTGGGGATGCCCTGCCCGATCGCGCCGATCACCTTGTCCTTGTCCATGTGGTGGACGGCGAGGAACAGGTGGTGCATCGTTCCGACCGTGTCGGTCGCCTCGTCGATCGCGACCTCGATCGGATCGGTGAGGTAGTGGCGGATCAGGTGACCCACGTCACCGTCGAGCGTCGCCGAGAAGAGCATCGTCTGGTCACGCCCGGTGCAGTGCCGCAGGATCCACTCGACCT
>DATHUU010000122.1:0-7599 GCA_035461925.1 Ilumatobacter sp. | reverse complement strand
CGGTGTGGTCGGGATCGCCGAGATGACCGGCCTCACGTGGTGACCTCTGCCTCTGGAGATCCGACCGTCGGTCCCACAGACTGGACGGGAGCCGACCGCCCCGCAGCGCGCCGCGCCCGCCGGTCGGCGGTCGAAAGGAGGGTCCAATGCCCAGCAGAGCGAGCATCGATCGATTCCTGCAGAGCGAGCGCGTTGCCGTGGTCGGCGTCTCGCGCAACCCGAAGGATTTCGCGAACGCTGTGTACCGCCAGTTCCGCGACCGCGGGTACGAGGTGTTCCCGGTCAACCCGAACACCGACGAGGTCGAGGGTGTCCGTTGCTACCGGACGATCGCGGAGCTCCCCGACGTCGACGGCGCGTTGATCATGGTGCCCGCGGCCGGCGCTGCCGAGGTGGTCGAGCAGTGCGCCGCTCGCGGCATCGAGCGGGTCTGGCTCCACCGGGGAGCCGGCCAGGGCTCGGTGACCGACGAGGCGGTCGACGCAGCCCATGCCGCCGGGATCGACGTGGTGGACGGCGCCTGTCCGCTCATGTTCCTGCCGGACACCGGCTGGTTCCACCGCCTCCACCGACGCCTCGCCGGACGGCGGATCGCTGCCTGAACCCCGAACCCTGACGGGAACGTCCCGTTCGGTCGTCGGACCGCGGCACGCTCCCCCTCGGCCACCACCTCGACGGTGCCATCAGTCCGGTTGCGGACCCAGCCGCTCACCCCCAGCCCGGACGCGACCCGCTCGCACGTCTCGCGGAAGAACACGCCCTGGACGCGTCCGGAGACGACGGCCCGGCATCGGACGATGCTCACGACGCGTCATCCGATGGTTGGTCGACGGCACGAGCACCTCGTTGCGCCGCAGGAACCACGGCGCGCAGTCGACGACGCCGTGCTGGTCCGGTGGCCGAGCCGACACGATTAGGGTGAACCCATGGCCGAGCGACTGACGAACGCACAGATCGACGAGGCTTTGCGCGGTCTCGACGGATGGACGCGGGCCGGTGATGCGATCGAGCGGTCGTTCCGTTTCGCCGACTTCGTCACCGCCTTCGGTTTCATGTCGTCGTGCGCACTCGTCGCCGAGTCGATGAACCACCATCCCGAGTGGAGCAACGTGTACAACTCGGTCGAGGTCACCCTGTCGACCCACGACGCAGGCGGTCTCACACAGCTCGACGTCGATCTGGCAACCCGCATGTCCGAGCTCGCCGACCGCACCGGCTGACCGCGACCGGTAGGCAGTCACCCGAACCAGCCAGGGGATGAAGCGCACGAGGGTGACGAGGGGCACACCCGCGCTCCCCTCGACGAACCCAGCGTCGAGGTCGGTCGCGCTGGCGGCGTGGCGTCCGCTCAGCGCAGCAGGTCGGCCATCTTCGCCAGGAGCTCCAGGCTGGGTTCGGCGGCGACGAGATCCCAGTTCTGGGCGAGCACCTCGTCGGGATGGAACAGCTCGTCGGTGAGGTTGTGCCCGATCGCCTGCTCGTAGACCGCCAGCAGTTCGCTGCCCGGCTCGACGACGTGGAGGACCGGGCGCTCGCCGGCGTCGAGCTGCGGCGTCCAGGCGCCGTCTCGCTCGACCACCTCCATGAAGTACCAGCCGAGCAATCCGAAGAACGATCCTCCCTGGTACGGGCCGGACGCGAGCAGCACGGGGGCGACGGGCGTCGGGCCGCGGTCACCTCCCGGGATCACGAGTTCGATGACCACGTCGATCAGCGGGGTGTCAGGGTTGGTGATCTTCAGGTCGCGCATCGACGTCGACGAATCGGAGTCGGGCCAGGGGACGTCGGGGAGCTCGATCTCGTCTGTCATGCGGTAGCCGATGACCTCGTACAGCTCGGTACGACGCGCGACGTTGCTCTTGCTGAAGAGGTGGAAGCACTCGTGCAGCACGACTTCTCGGAGGTAGGTCTGACTGCCGCCCTCGTGCAGCGGGTCACCGAAGTCGGCCGGCACCCAGAGGCTCGCCACCATGTTCGCGGGCAACACGATGGTGTCGAGGTTGCGGGTGTAGGCCGCGTGCGCCTCCTCCTGACCGGTCGTCTTGACCAGGTAGATCGGTGACGGCAGGTCGAACTGGAACCGCTGCAGCACCTTCGACATGTCGGACACGATCTCGGTCAGCTGTGCCAGCTCGGCGTCGGTCCAGTCAAGCACCTGCGACGCCACGTAGTCGAGGTACATCTCGCGGGTGACGTCGGTGACGTCGAATGACAGGTTCAACCGGGCGTGACGATCGAACTTCGACTGGTGCCGCACGAAGTCGTCGACCGTGGTCAGCAACTCGACCCCTCGACGGGCGCCGGCGGCGATCACCTGGCCAGCGTTCGGCAACGAACCCAGCACCGTTGCGTGTTCCGCAGTCATGTCCGCGTCTCCTCCCGGTCACCCTCTCAGGTGACGCTACGGTGTAGCAGCAGGGGGCGGCACCTGTCGATCGTGCCGACGGGCCGAGAGGGGATTCACCCGCCGATGAGCATCTTCGACTATCCACGCATCCACGTGTTCGGCACCCAGTACGTCAACGCCGGGACGGCGAACAACGACTCGGTCGGACCGGGCACCGAGATCTCGGTGACCAGCAACTCCGAGCAGGTGCAACCGGCGTTCAACGCCCGGGCACCCGAGGAGTTCCGGGCGTGGTTGATCGGGCTCGACCAGAACGGCCTGTTGCGGTGCCAGTGGAACTACTACGGCGACATGTCGATGCACTTCACGGACGTTCGGGTCAGGTCCGTCCAGCACACCCCCGGCGTCGTCGTCACCGACCCGGCAGCCGATCCACTGATCGGCGCGCAGGTCGCCCTCGACCGGGCGATCGTCTGCGACAACGATCCCGAGGGCTTCAACACCACGCAGATCTTCGCCGACGCACTCACGATCCGCTCCCGCGGCGACCGCCCCGCCTTCGCCGGCACCGGGACCTTCGTGAGCCGCCGGCCGACCCGGGCGGTCACCCGGGGGCTCAACTGGTCACGCAACGTCTCGTTCCACGGCATTCTCGGGAACGAGACGAGCGGCGGCGCTGCCGGGGCATCGGCGGGGTTCCAGTGCTCGATCGAGGTCCACGACGACAATCTCGTCGACGTCTCCGACACCGCCGTCGACCAGTTCGGCCACCACCTGGTCCCGGCCGCCGACTCGCCGACGGTCGCGCGACTGGCAACGATGCTCCGCGAGCGCAGCGGGCCCCGACCGATGCGTGGGCTCACGTTCCGGTACAACCTGCACCTGGCGTACCCGGTCCACAGCGATCCGAGCCTGGCGGAGCAGTTCGCGGCCGGGTTGCGGACCGAGAACCCGGCGGTGGGCGTCGTGACCGGCACGATCGCGCCGTGGTACGTCGGGGAGCCGACGTCCGGCACGATGGGACGGGTCCTCAACCCGACCAGGCCGTACCCCAACGCGTACGCGTCACGCGACTACCTCCTCGCGCCGGCGGTCGCCAACGTCGACGCGTCCACGAAGACCCTGTCGATCGACCTGTCGAACACCTTGCCGGCCGACGGGCCCGACGGCGAGGCCTACGACCTCGGCCGCATCACGATCGGTCATCGTCGTCCGACGCAACCGGCCACCGACCCCAATGCGAACACCGAACCGCTCGACGCGGTCGGGGTCATCGATCCGGACCGGGACCTCGCTCGCGACCGGTCGTACCTGTACGACCTGGACTACAGCGGGTTGCCGGCCGAACAACAGTCACAGCTCGAGCGCGGCGACACCGAGCTGGTCCTCGACACCGGACTCGCCGGTGTCCTGCTGTTCGAGCCGGAGCACCACATCCTCCTCGACTCGGAGTGCAATTACCTCGACGAACCGCCGCCCGGCGTCGGATGGCGCCAGGTGATCCCGCAGCTTCGTTCACCCGAAACGCCGACGCCCCTGCAGGGTCGATCGCCGATCGTGATCTGGCAACGCGGGAAACCGGTGACCGGGCCACTGGCCATGCGGGTCGAGCAGTGGCAGATGACACCGTCGGGCGATCCGAACCAGTTCGGCCTGTACCACTTCCCCTCCCTGCTCACCACGTCGGCGACGACGGTGACGGTCAACGACGGGTGGGGCAACGTCGACCTGGTTCCGGTGCCCGGACCCGGGGTGCGGCTGTTCCGGTACGTGCCGCCGACCCTGTGGCCACAAGAGCGCCCACCCGACGTGTTCGCCTGGCTCATCTGCGCCGAGTCGTACGCGACGTTGCGGGTGCTCCCCTACGACGACTTCAGCGACATCCTCGCACGGGGGGTCACCTGGGACGACCTGTACCAGCACGTCCTCTGCTACTACGACCTCCTGATGCCGGCGATGAACACCCGGCTGCCGATGAACGACGCGAGCTTCTGGGAGTCGCCGACCTCGGCCAGGTACCTGAAGCGCGTGATCGATCCGGCGTTGTTCGAGTCGACGACGTACATGCCGCGGACGCGTGACCTCTCCGGTCCGCGACGCGAACTGCTCGTCGCCTTCTGCGACGCGGTGCTCGCCGGCCACGACGACCCGGAGGCAGCCTCGTGAGGACCATCGGCCTCCACCCCGGTGCCGACGACGGCTTCGCCCAGGACGACTTCACCGACCCGCATCTCCAGCTGATCCACCTCCTCACCCAGGCGGCCGGACTGGAGCACTCGTTGATGGCTGCGTACCTGTACGCAGGCTTCTCCCTGAAGCCTCGCTACGCAGGCGTCCGCGGCACGATCACCGACGACTCGTTCGGCCTGCACCGGCTGAGCTCGGACCTCGACGCCGACCTGGCACGCCCGCACACCCTGCTCGACGTCGCCATCGAGGAGATGCAGCATCTCGGCACGGTCAACCGGTTCCTGTGGGCGCTCGGTGCGGCACCCGTGCTGACGCCGCACCAGTTCCCGATGACGTCCGACATCTATCCGTTCGCCGTCGACCTGCGCCCGCTCACACGGCCGGTCGCGGCGACGTTCCTGTGGATCGAGGCCGAGTCCGCCAAGTTCGGCGGCGGCGGGCCGGGGTCCGAACCCGAGGAGTTCCAGCGGGCGGTCGAGGCCGAGCTGGCCCAACTCCCCGACCCGATCGACGACGAACCGGTGAGCCACCTCGGCAGCCTGTACCACGCGATCGTCGCCACCACCCGACGCCTGGCCGAGCAGGACCCGTCCACGCACCACCGTCCGGTCGACTGGCCGGGCTGGCTGTCGAGGATGGACTGGATCCTGGGCCAGGGTGAGCTGGCCCACTACCACTTCTTCCGTGACGTGTTCACGGGCGACGCGTTCGGCGGCGGTGACGTCTGGGCCGACCCGGCCGGCGCCGCGTATCCGTCGATCGACCTGCTCCGTGGCACCGCCTGGGCTCACGCACCCGGCCACATCGTCTCCCACGAGGCACGCGAGCTGGCGTGGCTCGGCGACATCCACTACTGGCTGATCCTGGGGTTGCTCGACCAGTCGTACCTCGGCCGTTCCCGCGTCGGCCGCTATCTGGCCGTCGACCAGATGACCCGCTGTCTGTGGTCGATCGGGATCGAGCTCGCCCACACGCACCGGGTCGGGTTCCCGTTCGACCCGCTCGCACCCGGCTATCGGTTCGGTCACGACCCGATCACGACCACGGCGGGCCTGCTGCGCCTGGCGCGCGAGGCGCAGCAGACCGAGGAGCGGCTCGCGAGCGACGGCCGACTGCCCGCGGACTACGAGCCCGGGGCACTCCGTGGCCTGATCGCCAACCTCGAGCAGCGTCAGACGGCGTCGAGTGGGAGCGAGGCGACCTCGGCTTCGAGCTGAGCCAACAGCTCGGCGCCGATCTGTCCCTCGAACTCGAACGTCAGGCCGACCACCGCCGCCACCCGATCGGCGACGATCAGCGGGATGGCGACCGCAGCTGCGCCGCCCGCCTCCCTGGCGGCGGGGTTGAACGGTCCGTCGGTGTCGGTCTGCAGGTTGCAGGTCTGCACCGGACGTCGCTCGGTCTGCGCCAGACCCGCCATGCCCTTCCCGTGCGGGACGCGTCGCACGATCTGTTCGAGGTGTGGCGGGATGTTGACGGCGGCGACGAGCTCGAGGTCGCCGCCGTCGTCGAGGTGGACCGTCCCGGCGACACCTCCGTGGCGCGCCAACAGGCCACCGAGCCACTCGCGGTGCGCCGGCACGATCAGCCGTCGCCCTTGGTCGACAGGTTGTAGTTGGCGCGGAACTGCTGCACCAGATCGCTGCCGTCGCTGAACCACAACGTGTGGTCGTAGTGGTTCACGAACTCCAACTGGGAGTCGTTCAGCGTGCCCTTCTCCACACCGATCACGTGCACGGTCGAGCCACCGTCCCAGTAGTCGTCGGGGACGAACGAGGAGTCGGTCTGCTGGGTCATCAAGTCCTTGAAGAACTGCTCGACACCGTCACGACCGTGGTAGGTGCCGACGGCGAGCGCGAAGTCGGGCCCGTAGCTGTTCCAGATGATGTCGGGGCTGAGCAACGCGAGGATGCCGGGGATGTCGTGCGCGTTGAACCGGTCGTAGAGGCGCTTCGCGACGTCGATGCGGTCGGTCATGAGGTGATATCTCCTGGGTCGGTCGATGCGGGGCTCGCATCGAAGCTCTGGCGCCGGCGGCGGAGCTCGTCGGCGGCGACTCGGGTGCGGTCGCTCATCGGTCCGGAACCCACCTGACCGTGGAGACGCTCGGCGCTGTCGAGGTGGTCGGCGGCCCGATCGAAGTCGCCGAAGGCGGTCGCGAGCTCCCCGAGGAAGTAGTCCACCGCGCCGTACCACGTCGAACCGGCGTCGGCGAAGCGGCCTTCGTGCACCACGAGCCGGTCGTACACGCGACGGGCGATCGCGACCTCTCCGGTACGGGCTGCGCCGTGGCCGGAGAAGCACAGCGCGACGACCTGGGTGAAGTCGGCCGGGAACAAGAAACCGCCGCCGGCCAGCTCGGCGAGCTCCTCGCGGGCGGCGTCGAGGCGCCCCAGCTCGGCGTTCATCGTGATCCGCAGAGCGCGGAACGCCGGCACCGCGGGGTTGCGTTCGACCGCGGCGTCGACAGCGTCGGCCAGGTCGTCGACCCGCCCGCGATGGAAGCCGATGCAGAACGCCTGGGCAGCCCGGTACGACATGTAGTCGGCCCGACCGGCCCGCCGGGCCAGCGCAGCACCGCAGTCCGCTGATCGGTCAGCGGCGTCGAGCTGACCGGTGATGATCTCGAGCTTCGCCCGGCAGACCGATGCGAACCACCGCAACCGCGGCTCGCCCAGTCGATCGGCGATCCGCTCGGCACGTTCGAGCCGTGCCGCGGCACGCTCGATGTCGCCGAACTCGAGCATCGCCATCGTGCCGTTGGCGGACGCGAGGAAGTCGAGGTACCTGTCGTTCAACTCGGCGGCGATGACGTCCAGATCGTCGATGACCTGCATCCGCTCCTCGAGCGTGTGCGCCGTCCACAACGTGGCGTATCGGAGGGCGAGCACGCGGCCGAGCGTCTCGGGCGAGCCGGACCGGCGTGCGAGGTCGAGTGCGACGTTCGCCTCGCTCAGCTTGCGGTCGGTGTTCTCGAAGACGAGCTCGAGTCCGAGCTCGGCGTGGAGTCGAGCCTGCGTCGCCAGAGGCAGGTCGGCGCTCCGGTCGATCGCTTCCGCGAG
>DATHUU010000121.1:0-12792 GCA_035461925.1 Ilumatobacter sp. | reverse complement strand
CTGGTCCCCGAGTCGACCTTGCAGATGACCGCGACGGCGGCCGACGCCTTCTATCCCGCCCGTTGGCGCGAGCTCACCGGCGCCTGAGGCGCGATCACGTCGCGATCACGATCCGTCGAGGTCGTCGACGTCCACGACGTCGACGACGCCATCACGGACCTCGAGCACCACGACCGTCGGCGCCGCATTGATGTGGACCGACTTGGCGACGTCCTCGTTCTGGTCGCCGGTACCGGTGAGGCGGTCGACGAGCGTGCGATCTCTGGACGGTTCAGGGAGGAGGACGGCGTCGGCGTCGAGCTCCTGGACTGCGGTTGCGATCTCGGACAGGGACGGGACCGTGGAGATCCAACCGACGGCATCGATCCCGGCGGCCTCGAGCTCGCGGAGCTGGGCGGCGAGGGTGTCGAACTCGTCCGACAGCTCGTCGGCCCGGTGCGGACCGGAGGGGTGCGGATGATCCATCCACGTCTCCGCCGATCGGTCGTACAGGACCACCTGGAAGTCCTTCGCGGCCGCGACCCGACGGACGGCCTCCCGGGCGACGTCGAGGCAGTCGACGCCCGGGAGATCGGTGGGGACGATCAAACGTCGCGCGGAGTCGATCACCTCGGCAGCCCGGTCGGTGAGAAGCAGGTCGTTCGCGGCAGCGCTCATGCCGCGACGATTCCCGGACGGCCCGGTCCGAAACGTCGCACCTTAGAGTCGCCACCATGCACATCGCCGCGCTCATCTTCCCGACCGATCACACGATCCGCCCCGACCTGTTGGCCCGAGAGCTCGAGGCACACGGGTACGAGTCGTTCTGGGTGGCGGAGCACACCCACATCCCGCTGAGTCGTCGAACCCCGTACCCGGGCGGCGGCGACCTTCCCGACATGTACTGGCGCACGATGGACCCGTTCGTCGCGCTGACCGCTGCAGCGATGGTGACCGAGCGGCTCCAGCTCGGCACCGGCATCTGTCTGGTGAACCAGCACCACCACATCAACCTCGCCAAGCAGACGGCCTCGCTCGACCTGCTGTCCGGTGGGCGGTTCCTGTTCGGGGTCGGGGTCGGGTGGAACGAGGACGAGATGGAGCACCACGGCACCGACCCCACCAAGCGTCGGAGCATGGCACGAGAGCGGGTGCTGGCGGTCCGCGAGCTGTGGACGAGGGAAGCGGCGGAGTTCCACGGCGACTTCGTCGATTTCTCACCCTCGGCCTCGTTCCCGAAGCCGGTCCGAGCACCGCATCCGCCGGTGATCATGGGCGGCGCCGGCGGTCCGGTCACGTTCCGTCATGTCGTCGAGTACTGCGACGGTTGGATGCCGATCCACGGGCGCGGCAACCCGCTGGAGAAGCTTCCCTTGCTGCGCCAGATGGCGGAAGCGGCCGGCCGCGATCCCGACTCGATCGAGATCGGCATCTACGGTTGTCCGATGCGGGAGGCCGAGGTCGCTGCGTACCGGGAAGCGGGTGTCGACCGGGTGGTGTTCTGGCTGCCCGCCGACGATCCCGACACCGTCCTGTCGGCCGTCCAGCACGGAGCTCGGCTCATCGCGTGACTGCCGACGCGGTGGCGACGTGCCCCGAGCCGGCTCGTAGTCTGGTGTCCATGTCACCCGCCGCATCCACCCCTACCGAGGGCAGGAAGGCACCAGCGTTCGTGCTGCTCGACCAGGACGAGACCAAGGTACGACTCGCCGACCTCGCCGGTCGCAAGGTGCTCGTCTACTTCTACCCGAAGGCCGACACGCCGGGATGCACGACGCAGGCGTGCGGCTTGCGCGACATCGCCGGCGAGATCGGCGACACGGTCATCATCGGGATCAGTCCTGACCTGCCGGCGAAGTTGAAGAGGTTCGACGAGAAGTACGGGTTGGGGTTCACACTGCTGTCCGACGCGGATCACGCGATCGCCGAGAGGTACGGCGTGTGGGTGCTCAAGAAGAACTACGGCAAGGAGTACATGGGGGTCCAGCGCTCGGCGTTCCTGATCGACGAGCAGGGCAAGATCGAGCGCGCCTGGCCG
Source organism: Ilumatobacter sp. (assembly GCA_035461925.1). Lineage (GTDB taxonomy): Bacteria > Actinomycetota > Acidimicrobiia > Acidimicrobiales > Ilumatobacteraceae > Ilumatobacter. Next base: position 10,775 of record DATHUU010000121.1, on the reverse strand, counting down.
AAGATCAGCCCGAAGGACACGCCGCCGAACCTGCTCGCAGCGCTCGGATCCTGACCGGTCGCGCGTCTCAGGCTGCCGCGTGGGCTCGCAAGTCGTCGAGGTCGACGAACTCGAGCGCGCTCACGTGTGTGCTCTCCAGCACCACCGGACAGGCGCGGCCCGCCTCGAGTGCCTCGGCCCAACGGGCCGCGCAGACGCACCACTGGTCACCGTCGCGGAGACCGGTGAACCCGTACTGCGGCATCGGGGTCGACAAGTCGTTACCGCTCTGCAGCGAGAACTCGAGGAAGTCGTCGGTGACCCGGCAACAGACCACGTGCATGCCCGGGTCGTCGCCACGGTTCTCGCAGCAACCGGTGCGGTAGTAGCCGGTGATGGGGTCGGAGGAGCAGGGCTGGAGCTCCGTGCCGAGCACGTTGATCTGCTGCATGTCCCGGTCCTAGCACGTAGCCTCCACCCCATGCTTGATCCCGCCATCAGAGACCTCGCCGGCACCGGCAGCAACTTCGGCACCGTCTGCCTGCAGCTGCCATCCGGAGCGATCGCCAGTCACGTGATGTGGGTCGATGCCGACGACGAGCACATCATGTTCAACACCGAGGTCCACCGCGCCAAGTTCAAGGCGCTCGCCTCCGGCTCGCCGGTCACGATGACGGTGTGGAAGGCCGACAACCCGTACGCCTACGCCGAGGTGCGCGGACACGTCGCCGACACCGTGACAGGCCCCGAGGCGCGTGCGCACATCGACGCGCTGTCGCAGCGCTACACCGGGCACGCCTACGCGAACGAGATCGCCAGCGAGCGGGTGATCGTGAAGATCGCACCGGACCGCCAGCGGGCACGGAACCTGTGACCTCCGCGTGAGCGAGTTGGCCGCCCCGGTCGTCGGCGTCGTGATGGGTTCGGCGAGCGATTGGCCCACCATGGCGAAGGCCGTCGAGATCCTCGCGCGCTTCGCCGTGCCGTACGAGGCGAGCGTCGTCTCGGCCCACCGCATGCCCGACGAGATGTTCGCGTACGCCGAGACGGCCGGGCCGCGAGGGATTCGGGCGATCATCGCCGGGGCCGGAGGTGCCGCCCACCTCCCCGGCATGCTGGCCGCCAAGACGATCGTCCCGGTGCTCGGGGTGCCGGTGGCGTCGCGGCATCTCGCGGGACAGGACTCCCTGCTGTCCATCGTGCAGATGCCCGCAGGCGTCCCGACGGCGACGTTCGCGATCGGTGAGGCGGGAGCGACGAACGCGGCGCTGTTCGCGGTGGCGATCCTCGCCGCCGCCGACCCCGAGCTGGCGGCCGCGCTGACGGCGTACCGCGAAGAGCGACGTCGAGACGCAGCCGACTCGCCGCTGCCACCGCCGTGAACCCACCGATCGTCCCACCCGCCACCATCGGCATGCTCGGCGGCGGCCAGCTCGGCAGGTACGCGCTGATGGCGGCGCGCACGATGGGGTACCGGACGATGGTGCTCGACCCCGATCCGCTCGCCCCGGCCGGGCACATCGCCGACGAGCACCTCGTGGCGGCGTACGACGACGAGGTGGCGCTGGCTCGGCTCGGCGACGACTGCAGCGTCGTGACGACCGAGTTCGAGAACCCGCCTGCCTCGGCGCTCGCGTTCCTCGCTCGACGGACGCTCGTGGCTCCGTCGCCGCGGGCGGTCGCCATCGCCCAGGACCGAATCGCCGAGAAGGCGTTCCTCGTCGACGCCGGACTGCCCGTCGGCCCGTACGCGGTGGTGGACGAGCCGCAGGCGAACCCGGATCTGCGGTACCCGGCGATCCTGAAGACGTCCCGACTCGGCTACGACGGCAAGGGCCAACGGCTCGTCACCGACGCCTCGGAGATGCGCGCCGCATGGCGGCTGCTCGGCTCCGTGCCATGCGTCCTCGAACAGGCGCTCGACCTGCAAGCGGAGCTCAGCGTCGTCGTCGCCCGGACCCACCAGGGTGGGTTCGCCGCCTATCCCGTCGCCGAGAACCGTCACGTCGACGGGATCCTCGACCTCACCGTCGTGCCGGCGTCGGTGCCGCGCCGCCTCGCCGATCGGGCAACCGGACTCGCGATGGCCATCGCCGACCAGCTCGACTACGTCGGGGTGCTGGCCGTCGAGCTGTTCGTGGTCGACGGTGACGTGCTCGTGAACGAGCTGGCACCCCGGCCACACAACAGTGGCCACTGGACGCTCGACGTCGCCCAGACGGACCAGTTCGCCCAGCAGATTCGGGCCGTCTGCGGGCTCGCGCTCGGCGACGTCTCGATGACGCAGCCTGCGGCGGCGATGGTGAACCTGCTCGGCGACCACTGGGAACCGGACGAGCCCGACTGGGCCGCGAGCCTCGACGATCCGCGCGTCGCTCTCCATCTCTACGGCAAGGCGCTGGCGCGACCCGGACGCAAGATGGGGCACCTCACCGCGTGGGCGTCCGACCGCCGCACCGCCGAGACCCGCGCGGTCCACGCTCGTGCCGCTCTTCGCCACCGAACCGCGTGACACCGGACCCCGGGACACCGGGGCATCGCCCCTCGGCGCGGTCCACGATCAGGTGAGGTTGATGCCGACGAGCTCGCCGATGACGTAGGTGACGCCGCAAGCCACGAGCACGATCGCGACCTGGCGGGCGATGCCGAACGCGAGTGGCTTCTCGGCGAACCTCGCGACGAGACCGCCGACCACCGCCGCTGCCACCACGCCGATCGCCAGCGATGCGATCGCCGCCCGACCCCCGCTCCCCACGTACCAGGGGATGAGCGGGAGCAAGGCGCCGAAGATGAAGCACACGAACGACAAGCCGGCCGCCCAGAACGCCGAGGGCAGGTCGTCGGGGTCGACGCCGAGCTCTTCGCGGGCGTGGACGGCCAGCGCCGTGTCGGGATGCCGCATCACGTCGGCCGCGGCGGCGGCGGCACGGTCCGGATCGATGCCGTGCGACACGTAGATGTCAGCGAGCTCCTCGGTCTCGTGCTCGGTGTTGTGAGCGAGCTCGCGACGCTCGATCGCGAGTTCGCGATCGATGAGATCGTTCTGTGAGGACACCGAGACCCATTCACCGGCCGCCATCGAGATCGCGCCCGCCACTGCACCGGCCACGCCGGCCAGTCGAACGATCGTGTTGTCGGCGCCGGACCCGGCGAATCCGAGCAGCAGGGACACGTTGGACACGAGCCCGTCGCTCACACCGAACACCGAGGCACGGGCCAACCCGCCCGAGACCGACCGGTGGCCGCCGTGGGGTTCGCGCGAGATCACGCTCCGACGTTATCGGAGCGGGAGGCGACGGGCCGCGGTCACGGGCGGCCGATGGCGTCCGAGCCGACGTCGGTGCCGGTCTGCCCGGTCTGGCCGGGGGCGGTGTCGGACGGGCTCTCGTCGGTCTTGCCGGGGGCGGTGTCGGACGCGGTGCCGGCGGTCTGGCCGGGGGCGGAGTCGGACGCGGTGCCGGCGGTCTGGCCCGGGGCGGTGTCAGAGGGGCTCTCGTCGGCCTGGCCGGGCGCGGTGGTGGCGGGTGACTGTCCGGTCTGGCCGGGGGCGGTGTCGGACGGGCTCTCGCCGGTCTGGCCAGGCGCGGTCACGGCGGGTGTCTGTCCGGTCTGTCCCGGCGCGGTCTGCGACGGGCTCTGCTCCGGACCTTCGGCGGTGTCAGGCTTGCCGCAGTCGGACCGGGCGGTGTCCCGGACGTCGGGGCCCGGTGTCGTCGAGCGTGCCACGTCGGAGACGGCGTCGCCGTGGCGCTCTGCTTCGCACTCGTCGCCGTCGCCGTGACCGTCTCCCGGATCCTCGTCTTGACCCGTCACCAGGTCGATGCCCGGTTCGGCGATCCTGGCCACGAGGGTCGAGGACGTGGCGGGCTCGACCGGGGCCGACTCACCGGACGGGTCGTCGCTCGACGAGGTCGACGACTCGAACGAACGCTCCGGCGCCGATTCGGGACCCGTGGCGGGCGACCGGTCGGCAGCGGGGAAGAAGAAGCTCCCGGGGCCGGCGGCCACGAGACCGCCGACCCCCAGACTGGCAACCGTGACGGCGGCGATGGCGATGCCTCGGCGCGAACGGTGTCCTGTCGGTCGGGCGGGAACGCTCGACAGGGCACCGATCATGGCCGTGACCGCGGCGTCCTCGCCCACCCGTTCGCTCGGGAGCGCCGGGGATGTCAGCGCCGCGATCAACGCATCGGTGTCGTGATCTTCGCCGGTCACAGTGCTGACATCGTTTCTGCGTCGGGGTTCGTTACGGCAAGCCGGTCGGCGAGCCGCTTCAGACCTCGGTGGACGAGCACGCGGACCGCTCCTTCGCTCCGATGCATGATCTCGGCGACCTCGGTGACGCCGAGGTCGGCCACGACGCGCAACAACACCGCCTCCGCCTGGTCGGGCGGCAGCGACTGGACCATCGCGATCGCGGCATCGAGCCCGGCAGCCCGCTCCGCCTCGTCGCCCGCGGACCGAGCATGGGCGGGTCGTTCGTCGATGGGGGCGCGCTCGATCCGGTCGGCTCGTCGTTTCGTCGCACGGATGTCGTCGATGCGCCGCCGGGCAGCGATCGTGAACAACCAGCGGCGGAAGTCGCTCTCGTCGCCCTCGAACCGGACGAGTCCTGAAGCGACCTCGATCCACACGGTCGAAGCGAGATCCTCCGGCTCGTTCATGCCTTTCCCCCGGAAATAGCGGAGCAGGAGGTGCTGGTAACTGCGCCACAGGTGCGCCAACGCCTCGCGGTCGCCTGCTCGTGCGCGCCGGATCACCTCCTCCACGGTCTCTAGTATCGGCGATCAGAGCGGTCGACTGCAGTTCGACGGCCGAGAACATCGCAATGGTCCAGCGTGTCCACAACGGCGTGGGCATCCCATGGCGGTGGGAGGAGATGCCACATGGTCGACACCGGACGCAGCGAGGGTCACCCGACGGTGATCCGTCGCGTCGCACAGCTCGCACAGGAGCGCCGACCCGACGACGACGTGCTCGAGGAGTTCGTCCTCGAGTACTACGGCGAGCTCCCGGAGTTCGACGTGGACGATCGCCGCGAGGACGACCTCTATGCAGCGGCGCTCACGCATCTCGCCTTCGGCAGGCACCGCAAGCCCGGCACGACGCTCATCCAGGTGGTGTCCCCCGACTGGGATCGGGACGGATGGCACTCCGAGCGGACCCTCGTGATGATCGTGACCGACGACGCCCCGTTCCTGGTCGACACCGTCCGTCTCGTGCTCGAGCGTCACGGCATCTCGACCCATCTCCTCGTGCACCCGATGCTGCGGGTCAAGCGAGGGCCCGACGGGACCCTGGCGGCGATCGCCGCCGCCGATGACCGGAAGTACCGCGACCTCGTCGAGGCGTGGACGCTCGTCGAGGTCGACCGGCTGGACGACGATCTTTCCGAACGGCTCCACGCGGATCTCGAGACGGCGGTCGCGAGCGTGCACAGCGTCGTTGCCGACTTCGCCCCGATGCGGAGCCGCATCGAGCGCTTCCTCGACCGCGACCCGCTGCTCGCGTGGCTCCTCGACGGGAACTTCGTGTTCCTCGGTGCGGCGACGTACCGACTCGGACCGGACGGTCCGGTCCTGGTCGAGGATTCCGTGCTCGGCCACACCTCGACGTTCCGCTCGATCGACCCGGCGATCGATCCGAACGGTCTGCCGGTCTCGTTCAGCCGGTCGACCCGCACCTCGACGATCCATCGCAGCAGCCGGTACACGGTCCTCACGATCCTCGACGAGCGCGAGGGCGAGCGCTACGCGGAGCGCTTCGTCGGCCTGCTGGCGTCCACCGCGTACCGGCACAGCGTGCTCGCGATCCCATCGGTCGGCGATCGCGCCAGGGCGGTGCTCGGATTGGCCGTCCACGGTGCCGAGACCCACACCGGTCGCACGATGCGCAACGTCCTGGAGACCTTGCCGCGCGACCTGGTCTTCGAGCTCGACGGCCACCAGCTCGCCGAGCTGGTCGTCGACGTCGTCGGGCTCCAGGAGCGCCAGATCGTCCGGGTGTTCGACGTGCCCGAACCGGTCGGCGAACTGTCGACGGTCATGGTGTACCTCCCCAAGCAGCGCTTCTCGGCGCAGTTGCCCGAGCGCGTCGCCGCGTACGTGGGAGAGCGGTACGGCGACGAACCACGCGACCTGGAGTCGTTCCTCGGGACCAGCAACCTCGCCCGCATCACCTTCACCTTGCAGCGGCCCGATCGACCGCTCGACCTGGACGAGCTGTCCGACGAGATCGACGAGCTGACGACGGCGTGGATCGACCGGGTCAGGACGATCGCCGTCCACCGGCTCGGCGAGACGCGTGCCACCCGGCTTCTCGCCAGGATCGGTGACGCATCACCCGACTCCTACCGCAGTGCGGTCGACCCCAACACAGCGGTCGGCGACATCGAGCGACTCTGTTCGCTCATCGAGTCGGACGCCACCACGATGACGGCGCTCATCCGTGAGGTCGACGCGGACCAGAGTGTCTGGCGCATGCGGGTGTACCGCCAGGGCGATCCGCTCGCGCTGTCGGACCTGCTCCCCCTGCTCGGCCACCTCGGGCTCACCGCCCTCGACGAGCACCCGTACCGGTTCGTCATCGGTGGGGAGGAGTGCTTCCTCTACGACGTGGGCGTGTGCATGCCGGCAGGCATCGTCGTCGACCAACGTCGGCACGACGAGATCGTCGCGACGTTCGAGGGGCTGCTCCTCGGTGCCGTCGAACGCGACGGGTTCAATCGGCTCGTCGTCCTCGCCGGCCTCACGGCCCACCAGGCCGACGTCTTGCGCTGCTACGCGAAGTACGCACACCAGACCGGGTTCACGTTCAGTCAGGCGTACGTCGAGGGCACGCTCGCCCGCCTCCCCGAGCTCGCCGCCGAGCTGGTCGCCCTGTTCGAAGGTCGATTCGACCCCGACCTGATGGACGGCGATCGCGTCGCCGCGGTGGCGCATGCCGAGTCACGGATCCTGGAGGTCCTCGATGCGGTCCCCTCACTCGACGACGACCGGATCGGACGGACGTTCCTCGCGTTGATCCGAGCGACCGTTCGCACCTCTGCCTACCAGGACACCCCGACGATCGCGTTCAAGTTCGATCCGTCGAAGGTGCCCGACCTCCCCGCCCCGCGCCCGGCACACGAGATCTTCGTGTGCTCGTCCCGAGTCGAAGGCGTGCACCTCCGTGGTGGCCCGATCGCGCGAGGTGGGCTCCGCTGGAGCGACCGCCCGGAGGACTACCGCACCGAGGTGCTCGGATTGGCGAAGGCCCAGATGGTCAAGAACGCGGTGATCGTGCCCGACGGCGCGAAGGGCGGGTTCGTGATGAAGCGCCCGCCCGCGGCCCCGGCCGAGCGCCGCGACGAGGTGGTCGCGTGCTACCGCATGTTCGTGAGCGGCCTCCTCGACGTCACCGACAACGTGGTCGGCGACGACGTGGTCCCACCTCCGCGCACCGTTCGCTACGACGGCGACGACCCATATCTCGTGGTGGCGGCCGACAAGGGCACGGCCACGTTCAGCGACATCGCCAACGAGATCGCGATCGAGCACGGGTTCTGGCTCGGCGACGCGTTCGCCTCCGGCGGGAGCGCCGGCTACGACCACAAGGAGATGGGCATCACGGCTCGCGGCGCCTGGGAGAGCGCCCGGCGTCACGCCCGCCTGCTCGGCAAGAACGCCGACACCGACGAGCTGACGGTCGTCGGCATCGGCGACATGTCGGGCGACGTGTTCGGCAACGGCATGCTCCGTTCCCGGCACCTCAAGCTGATCGCGGCGTTCGACCATCGGCACGTGTTCATCGATCCCGACCCCGATCCCGAACGCTCGTACGCGGAACGCAAGCGTCTCTTCGAGATGCCGCGCTCGTCGTGGGCCGAGTACGACCGCTCGGTGCTGTCGGACGGCGCGATCATCGAGCCGCGGACCGTGAAGTCGATCGAGCTGACCCCACAGGCCCGCGAGGCGCTGGGGGTGACGGTGAGCCGGGCGACGCCGAACGAGCTGATCAGCGCCATCCTGCGCGCCCCGGTCGACATGCTCTGGAACGGCGGTGTCGGCACCTACGTCAAGGCGAGCACCGAGTCGCACGAAGCGGTGGGTGACCGCGCCAACGACGCGGTGCGCGTCGACGCCCGCGAGCTCCGGTGTCGCATGGTCGTCGAGGGCGGCAACCTCGGCGTCACCCAGTTGGGCCGCGTCGAGTACGCGCTCAAGGGTGGGTACATCCACACGGACGCGATCGACAACTCCGCAGGGGTCGATTGCAGCGACCACGAGGTGAACATCAAGATCCTGCTCGGCGAGGTCATGCGCGAGGGCGAGCTGACCCTGGAGCAGCGCAACCGCCTGCTCGCCGAGATGACCGACGAGGTCGCTTCGCTCGTGCTGGCCAACAACCGGGCACAGACGCTCGCGCTCCAGATCGCGAGGCGGCAGGGCCTGCCGATGGTCAACGTGCACGCTCGCTACCTGGATCTGCTCGAAGCGGAAGGGTTCCTCGACCGGGCACTCGAGTTCCTGCCCTCCGACAAGCAGATCGTCGAACGTCAATCGACCGGCTCCGGTCTGCGGACGCCGGAGTTCGCCGTGATGATCGCCTACACCAAGAACGCCAACGTCGCCGAGATCCTCCGCACCGATCTCCCCGACGACCCGGTCCTGGCCGACGACGTGGTCGAGTACTTCCCGACGCCGCTCCGGGAGCGATACCGACCCGAGATCCTCCGGCACCGGCTCAAGCGGGAGATCGCCGCGACCCAGCTGATGAACCAGATGGTCAACCTGTCGGGGATCTCCTACGACCACCGCATGACCGAGGACACGGGCGCCACGGTCGCCGACGTCGCCCGCGGCTGGCTCGCCGTTCGGGAGATCCTCGACTTCCCGAGCTGGTGGGACGACATCGACGACCTCGACCACCTCGCGCTGGAGGACCACATGGAGCTGCTCCTCGACTGTCGTCGGGCGGCCGAACGCTGTTCGCTGTGGTTCCTCCGCAATCGTCGGCCACCGATCAACATCAGCGCCGAGGTCGCCCACTTCCGCGCGCCGGTCCGGTCGCTCGCAGCGCAGTTGCACGAATGCCTGCGCGGCCCGATCAAGGCGGCCGCGGACGCGCTCGTGGCCGAGCGGATCGCGAGTGGGGTCCCGGAGGACCTCGCGGCTCGGTCGTCGGTGTGGCGTCTCTTGCACACGGTGTTCGACGTCGTCGAGACGGCGGACCGGCTGGTGGTCGCGCCTCCCGTCGTCGCTCGCGCCTACTGGTCGGTCTTCGACCGACTCGAGTTGCTGTGGCTCTGGGATGCGATCGGAGCGCTCCCGCGATCCGATCGGTGGCAGACGCAGGGGCGGTCGGCGCTGCGTGACGACCTGTTGGCGGCAGTCGCCGCCCTGGCGGCGAACGTGGTCGGCAGCGACGGCGGGTCGGTCGAGCGTTGGGAGGAGATCAACGCGAGGTCGGTCGACCGCACGATGTCGATGCTCACCGAGATCCGGCGCGGCGACACGTTCGACATCACGAACCTGACGGTGGCGCTCCGTCAGCTGCGCAACCTGGCCCTGACGTCCTGACGCGTGATCGGTGCAGGGCGGACCCGATCCGGGAGCGCCGGCCGGACCGCGGACAGCCCGGACCGCGGACAGCCCGGACGGCGATCGGTCCGAGCGGATAGCGTCGTCGCCGCCATGTCTGCTGCACCTCGATATCGATTCGCCCCGTCGCCGACCGGCTTCTTCCACGTCGGTGGAGCACGCACGGCGCTGTTCAACTGGGCGCTCGCTCGTCGTTCCGGTGGCACGTTCGTTCTGCGCATCGAGGACACCGACGAGGCCCGGAACCGGCCCGAGTGGACGCAGGGCATCATCGACGCATTGGCGTGGATCGGCATCTCGGCCGATGATCCCCACTTCGAGGGACCGTTGTTCCAGAGTGAGCTCATCGAGGCGCACCTGCAGGCCGCTGATCGTCTCGTCGCCGACGGCCACGCGTACTACTGCGACATGACGCCCGAGCAGATCCAGGAGCGCGCCACGGCCGAGGGCACCACCGGGTACGGCGGTTGGTCGCGCGATCTGGGGCTCGGTCAGGCGCCCGGCAACGTGCTCCGCTTCCGGGTCCCGGAGGGCACGACGGTCGTGCGCGACCAGGTTCGCGGCGACGTCGAGTTCGACAACGCCACGATCGAGGACTTCGTCCTGATCCGCGGCAACGGCACCCCGGTGTTCATCCTCGCCAACGTGGTCGACGACGTGTCGATGCGCATCACCCACGTGGTGCGGGCCGAGGAGCACCTGCCGAACACGCCCAAGCAGCAGATGATCTGGAGGGCGCTGGGGCACGAACCGCCGGTGTGGGCCCACGTGCCGGTGCTCGTGAACGAGCAGCGCAAGAAGCTCTCGAAGCGGCGCGACAAGGTGGCGCTCGAGCAGTATCGGGAGGAGGGCTACCTCGCCGCGGCGATGATCAACTACCTCATGACGCTCGGATGGTCACCGGGGGAGCAGGAGATCCAGCCGTGGCAGGCGATGGAGGAGCGGTTCCGGCTCGAGGACGTGAACCTCTCACCCGCGTTCTTCGACCTGAAGAAGCTGGCCGCCTTCAACGGCGAGTACATCCGCATGCTGACGGTCGACGAGCTGGTGGCCGCCTGTGACCCGTGGCTCCCGGCCGAGTGGGACCGCGCCCGGTTCGCGGAGATCGCAGCCCTCGTCCAGCCACGGCTCGTGACGCTCGCGGACGCCCCCGGCGTCGTCGACTTCCTGTTCCTCGACGACCCGGAGATCGACGAGGTGTCCTGGGAGAAGACC
>DATHUU010000120.1:0-10522 GCA_035461925.1 Ilumatobacter sp. | reverse complement strand
TGCTCGTGCAGCGACTCGGCAGCGGTGAGCCGAGGGTCCACGTCGACATCCACACCGACGACGTGCCAGCAGAGGTCGCGAGGCTGGAGGCGCTCGGTGCGAGCGTGGTCGAGGCGCACGACGACTGGACCGTGATGGCCGATCCGTCAGGTCTGCCGTTCTGCGTCGTCAAGGCGCCGGAAGGCACCCTGGACCGTCCCGACGTCCGCACGTGGGGCTGACGTTTCCGCGACGAGCCCACCAGTCAGCAAGGCCGAACGGCCAGCACCCACACCGACCCCGACTCTCGAAAAATGGGTTCCTGAGCGGCGATTGGATCGTTCGAGCGCAAGGCGGCGGGAGGGCGACGCTGACTTCGGTCAGCGAGCCGATCCGCAACGCGGCGACCGGGCGATCCGGCGCCGGTCAGCCGACGGGGTCGGTGATGTCGAGGTAGAGCCCGGACATGAACAGCAGGAGCAGCACCGTCATCACCGCCATCGCGAACGGCATCATCTTGGCGACGTCGGCGTAGTAGCGCTGACCCTTGCGTTCCCGGAGGCGCTCATAGGTGGCGATCGCGGCATGACCACCGTCGAGCGGCAGCAGCGGGAACATGTTGAAGACGCCGACGAACACGTTGAGGACAGCGAGGAAGTACAGGATGCCGATGACCCCCTGTGACTCGCCGACGTCGTCGGAGAGGCTGCCCGCGCCGAGCAGCGTGGTCGGGCGGGTCTCGAGGTCGTCGTTGGTACCGGCGAGATGGGTGACGATGTTGACCGGGTTGAGCACCTTGATGGCCCCCTTCGTCATCTCCCAGGAGACCGGGAAGATGTCGGTGACGGCGTTCACCGCCGCGCTCCCCGTCGAGTGCTCCTCGATGTGGGCGCCGCTCGTGACGCCGATGTAGGGCATGCCGAACCGAGGGTCGCCTTCGACGGTGTTGGCGCCCAACCCGACCGGCATCGTGACCGTCTCGCCGTTGCGGAGCACCGTCAGGTCGAGCACGTCGCCGGGCTCGTTGGCCCGCACGCTCTCACCCAATTGACCGTTCGAGGTGAGCTCGACACCGTCGACCGCCAGGATCACGTCACCGTCGCGCAGCCCGGCGGCCCACGCCGGACCGGTCGGCTCGACGTCGGCGATGTACACCCCGTCGCCGTCGACGACCTCACCGTCGACCGCGTAGACGGTGAAGAGCAGTCCGATCGCGATCAGCATGTGCATGATCGACCCGGCCGAGATGACGAGGAGCCGGCGAGGGTAGCTCTTGGAGCGGTAGGTGCGGTCCTCCTCCGCGGGGTCGACGTCGTCCATGCTGTTCATGCCGATGATCCGGACGAAGGCGCCGGCGGGGATGGCCCGTACGCCGTACTCGGTCTCGCCCCGGCGGAAGCTCCACAGGCGGGGGCCGAAGCCGATGAAGAACTGCGTCGCCTTCATCCCGGTCCAGCGTGCGGTGGCGAAGTGTCCGACCTCGTGCAGGAAGATCGAGACGAGCACCCCGACCGCGAACACGAGCCACCAGCCGTTCAGGAGGCCGATCCACGCGAACAGCAACACGATCGCGGCGACGCCGGCGGCGCCGCGCCAACCACCGACCAGCTCGTCGTCGGCCTTCTCGACGACCGATCCGCCGGCCATCACCTCACTGGTGAAACGACCGTGTCGCGGGCGTGGTGGGTCGAAGTCGGGATCGGGTCCGGGGTTGGGGGGCGGGAGCGGGGTCTGGGTCGTCATGCGCTTCGTTCCTCGATCGCCGCTGCTGCGAGGCGCCTGGCCTGCGCGTCGGCGGCGATCACGTCGTCGACGGTACCGGGTACGGCACCGTCATGCTCGTCGAGCACTGCAACGGAGACATCGGCGATCTGATTCCACGAGATGAGCCCGGCGAGGAAGGCCTCGACCGCGACCTCGTTGGCGGCGCTCAGCCAGGCCGGCGCGGTGCCGCCGACGCGGCCCGCCTCGTACGCCAACGGCAGGCACCGGAAGGTGGCGGTGTCGGGTGGCTCGAAGTCGAGCCGCGACAGCGACGTCCAGTCGATCCGACCGAACGCTGTGGTGATCCGGTTCGGGTAGCCGAGCGCGTATCCGATCGGGAGCCGCATGTCGGGCATCGACAGCTGCGCGATCGTCGACCCGTCGGTGAACTCCGCCATCGAGTGCACGACCGATTGCGGGTGGACCACGACCTCGATCCGGTCGTACGGCACACCGAACAGCTCGTGGGCCTCGATCACCTCGAGACCCTTGTTCATCAGCGTGCTCGAGTCGACGGTGATCTTGGGTCCCATCGCCCACGTCGGATGGGCCAGCGCCTCCTGGACGGTGACCGACGCCAGCTCGTCCGCGCCCCGGCCGCGGAACGGCCCGCCACTGGCCGTGAGCACGATCCGTGCCACGTCGCGAGCGGATCCCGCGGCGAAGCCGGACGACGACCGCAGACACTGGTGGACGGCGCAGTGCTCGCTGTCGACCGGCACGAGCTCGGCGCCCGGAGTCGACCGCAACGGCTGGACGACCGGTCCGGCGGCGATCAGGCTCTCCTTGTTGGCCAACCCGAGCCGCTTGCCGGCGCGCAGCGTCGCGATCGTGACGGCAAGGCCGGCGAAGCCGACGACGCCGTTGATCACGACGTCGGCCAGCGCCACCAGGTCGGCTTGGTCGGCGACGACCTCGACGTCGGGCAGGGCGGCGGCGACCTGTCGACGGCTGGCCTCGTCGGCGACGGCGACGATCGCCGGCCGGAACTCGCGCGCCTGCTCGACGAGCACGTCGACCGAGGAACCGGCGCCGAGCGCGACGACCTCGTACCGGTCGGGACCTTCCGCCCGCACGACGTCGAGCGTCTGCGTACCGATCGAGCCGGTCGATCCGGCGACCGCGACCCGGACAACGCTCATCGGGACAGACGGGCGACCGTCAGGTCGGGGTGTACTTCGTCCAGGGCTCGAGCACCAGCGTCAGGTAGTACACGGCCGGGAGGACGAACAAGAACCCGTCGAAGCGGTCGAGCACCCCGCCATGGCCCTTGATGATCGAGCCGAAGTCCTTCACGTCGAGGTTGCGCTTGAACATGCTCTCGACCAGGTCGCCCATCGGAGCCATGATCGCGATGACGACGGCGAGCACGAGCAGGTGCCAGTTCGAGCTCCACGTCGTGCTCCGGCCGGACAACCCCACGAACATCAGGACGATGATCGTGGCGAACGCGCCGCCGATGAAGCCCTCGACCGTCTTGTTGGGGCTGATCCACGAACGCAGCGGCGTCCGCCCGACCGCCGACCCGAACACGAGCGCGCCGACGTCGTTCGCGACGACGCCGAGGGCCAGGAGGAAGAGGGTGTCGGTACCACGATGCTCGGCCACCTCCTGGACGCTCGGGAACTCGCTCACGATCTGGGTCGAGAGGCGCAGGATGAGGATCGCGAACGTACCGAGGAAGCCGATCCACATGATGCCGAGGGTCGTGATGGAGATGTTCGGCATCGGGCCCGCCTCGACACTGCGGGCGCCGATGAAGCTCCCGGCGACGGCCATGAACCCGAACGAGAGCACGAGCGGCAGGGTGCCGATGCCCAGCCAGTACGCGGCGACCGGCGCAGCGACGCAGGTCAGGATGCCGGGGATCACGGCCGGGCGGTAGCCCTTCTCGGCGACCCGGTCGTAGAACTCGACCGCCGCGAGCCCGAGGATGAGCGTGATCATGGTGGCGGCGGCCCACGGGCGGAACATCAGCGCGCCGATGAAGGCGGCCGCGAGGAGCAGGCCGACCGCGATCGCCGCCGGCATGTCGCGGCCACCGGTGTGCGGGGGTTGCCCCGGCCGTGGCGCGCGCGCCGGTGCCCCGCTGCGACGGCGACCGGTCTGCTGTGGCGGGCGACGGGGCATCCCCGACGGATCGGTGCCGATCGTGATCCGACTCGGCTCGCGCTGCACGGCCTCGGTCTCGGCGCTCACCTCGCGCCGGACGGAATCGTGCTCGCCGGTGACCCGGCGGTGCTGCCCCGTCACCCGGCGCTGCTGCCCCGACCGATGCGTCACGGGTTCGGCGGCCTCCGGCGCAGGCGTCGGATCGTCCTTCCAGACCGGTGCCTCCGAGGAGAACGACGACCACACGTCGAGGTCCTCGTGCGCGGGCTCCGTGACCGCCGCATCCTCGAACCGAGGGACCTCGCCCGTCGGCGGCTCGGTCCAGTGCGGCAACGTCCCGGTGTCGCTCTCGCCGAAGCTCAGGGACTCGTCGGGCTCCGGTTCGGCCGGATCGCTGTCGACCTCGGGCAGGTTCTGTGTGGGCTCGGCGTCGTCGAACAGGGACCCGAATTCGCTGAAGTCGTCGTCGTCCCGACGATCGCGCCAGATGTCATCGCTCATCCCCGTCAACCCCTCCGTTCCGTCGCAGCCCGGCCCAAACCTAGACCTCGAGCAGCTCGTCTTCCTTGCGGCCGACCGCGGCATCGATGCGGTCGACGTGCTCGTGCGTGACCTTCTCGAGCTCCTTCTCGGCCCGGTCGAGATCGTCCTGGGAGATCTCGCCGTCCTTCTGCGCCGCTTCGAGGTGCTTGCGCGCGTCGCGCCGGATGTTGCGGACCGCGATCCGTCCTTCCTCGGCCATGTGCTTCACGACCTTCACGTACTCGCGGCGGCGCTCTTCGGTGAGTTGCGGCAGGTTGATGCGGATCACGACGCCGTCGTTGCTCGGCGCGACGCCGAGGTCGCTGTCGCGGATGGCCCTCTCGATGGGGGCGAGCGCTCCGCGATCGTGCGGCTTGATCAGCAGCATGCGGGCCTCGGGGACCTGGATCGTCGCCAGCTGCTGGAGCGGTACCGGTGTCCCGTAGTACTCGACGTTCAGCCGTTCGACGAGCGCTGGCGACGCGCGACCCGTGCGCACCGAGCCGAACTGTCCCTGGACGTGCTCGACCGCCTTGTCCATCTTGTCCATGGCATCGAGCAGGGTTTCTTCGATCACGCCGACCAGCGTAACCAGGACGCGGTCCTCTGGGGGCGATCGCCGCCGGGGCAGGAGGCCCGGTGGGCCGTCAGCGGACGATCGTGCCGACCCGGCCCCCGGTCAGGATCCTGCGCAGCGCGCCCGGGGCCGACATGTCGAACACCACGATGGGGATCCCGTTCTCCTTGCAGAACGTCACCGCCGTCGCGTCCATCACCTTCAACTCCTTGGAGATGACCTCGTGGTAGCCGATCGTGTCGAACTTCTTGGCCTCGGGGTTGGTGCGTGGATCGGAGTCGTAGACGCCGTCGACGCCCGAATGCGTGCCCTTCACCAGCGCATCGGCCTCGATCTCCGCTGCTCGCAGTGCGGCCGCGGTGTCGGTCGTGAAGAACGGGTTCCCGGTGCCTGCCGCGAAGATCACGACCCGCCCCTTCTCGAGGTGGCGCATCGCTCGGCGGCGGATGTACGGCTCGGCGATGCGCGGCATCTCGATCGCCGACTGGACTCGCGTCGCCTGGCCCTGGCGTTCGAGCGCGTCCTGGAGGGCGAGGGCGTTCATCACCGTCCCGAGCATGCCGATGTGGTCGCTCTGGGTCGCATCCATCCCCTCCAACGAGCCCGTCCGGCCCCGCCAGAAGTTCCCGCCCCCGACGACGACGGCGACGTCCACATCGAGGTTCTGCCGCAGGTCGATGATGTCGGCAGCGGTGTGGTCGAGTGTCGGACCGTCGAGACCGGTGCCCGATGCTCCCGCCAACGCCTCGCCGGACGGCTTGAACACGATCCGCTTCCAGCGGGTCTCGGGCCGGGACGTCTCGTCGCTCACGAGCGCCCAGTCTGCCAGGCGGACCCGGAATCCGGTCACCGAGCGCGAGCGACCGATCGCTCCTACGATGGCGCCGTGCGGACGTCGCCGTGGCCAGCCCCGACCGGCAGTCCCGTCGGCACGTGGGGGTGGTACCGGGCGAGCGACGGTCGGTGGTACCGGACCGACACCTCGCCCGCCCCGGGCTGGGCGCTCGGTCCCGACGGCCGGTGGGAGAAGTCGCTCGGCGAGGCGTGGCGGACGTCGCGCTGGGGGCTCGGCGACGCGTGGTGGGGCCTGCTCGCGTACGTTGCGGCGAGCCTGCTCCTCGGGCTCGCGCTCATCGCGTCGGTTGCGGTGACCGGCGGTGACATCGACGACCTCGAGCCGGGCCCGTATGCCCTGTCGGTCCTGGTCATCGGGAACGTGGCCGCGTTCCTCGGCATCCCTTGGCTCGCGACCCGGCGCAAGGGGCTCCGGAGTCTTCGCGACGACTTCGGGCTCTGGTGGCGTCCTGTCGATCTCGCGATCGGACTGGGGTTCGGCATCGTCGGCCTCGTCGGCGCTGCGATCGCCGGTGGGCTGGTGGACGCGGCCTTCGGCGCCGACGAGGCGACGAGCAACATCCCGGTCGACTCGCTCGGCGAACCCGCGGAGATCATCGCGTTCGCCATCGCGGTGGCGCTCGTCACGCCGCTGATCGAGGAGCTGTTCTTCCGGGGCCTGATCTACCGCAGCCTGCTCAAGCGCGGCGGGTCCACCGTCGCGGCGATCGGATGGACGACGTTCGTGTTCGTCGTGCCACACCTGACCGCAGCCGACAGCCTCGCGTCAGCCGTGAGCCTGACGGCGTCGATCGCGGTGCTCGGACTGTCGTTCCAGCTCGCGTGCCACGTCACACAGCGGCGGCTGGGCGCGCCGATCGTCGCCCATGTCGTCGTCAACGGCGCGGCGGTGCTGGCACTCGCCCTCGGATGACTGTCACCGCGGCGATCGCCGCGGTGGGCGTCAGCCGATCTCGACCTGGGCGAAGCGGACGATCGTCGCCGATCCGATGACCTGCTGGATCGACTGCTTGTCGTCCTTCGCGTATGGCTGCTCGAGCAGGCAGATGTCCTTGAAGAACCCGTTGAGTCGCCCCTCGACGATCTTCGGGACCGCCGCCTCCGGCTTGCCCTCGTTGAGCGTGATCGTCTCGAGCGTCTTGCGTTCGGCATCGACGACGTCGCCCGGCACCTCGTCACGGGTGAGGTACTTCGGACGTGCGAAGGCGATGTGCACCGCAACGTCGTGGGCGAGCTCGTCGCTCGCGCCGGACATCTCGACCAGGACCGCGTTGACGCCACGGCCGCCCTGCACGTGCTCGTAGTGACCGAGCACGTTGCCGTCAGCCGCCTCGAAGCGGACGGCGTCGCCCAGTTCGATCTTCTCCTTCAGCGTGATCTTGAGCTCCTCGAGCTCGGCCGAGCGCTCGGCGACCGCCTCGACACCCTTCGTCGCGACCAGCGCGACCAGGACGTTCGCCTCGTCCTTGAACTGGTCGGAGCCGGCCACGAAGTCGGTCTCGCTCTTCAGCTGGACGATCGCACCGACGTTGCCGTCGATCTTCAGCGCGACGACGCCCTGGTTGTTCTCGCGATCGTCTCGCTTGGCGCTCGCCGCCAGACCCTTCTCGCGGAGGAACTGCTTCGCGGCCTCCATGTCGCCGCCGGTCTCCTCGAGCGCCTTCTTGCAGTCCATCATGCCGGCGCCGGTGCTCTCGCGGAGGGCCTTGACGTCTTGTGCGGTGAATGACATCGATCTCGCCTTGCTGTGTTCGTGGGGGACGTTCGGGGTTGGATCAGGCCTGGTCGTCGGCCACCGCTGCGTCATCCGCAGCATCTGTGACGTCATCGGCAGCATCGGTGACGGCGACCTCGTCGGCGGCCGGGATCTCCGGCGCCGAGCCATCGGCACGCTCGGTGGCGGGCGACTGCTGCTCGGGGACGTCGGCCGTGACCTCGGCGGATTCGGGCGCATCCGCGGTCGGCGACTGCTCTTCGGCCGTGTCGGCAGCGGCGTCTGCGGCCTCCGCGTCCTCCGCCGCGGGCCTGCTCTTGCTCGACGCGAGACGAGCCTCGCGCTCGGCCTGGGCGCGGGCGGCCGCGGCGCGGGCCTCGGCCTGCGCCTGCGCGAACGCCGCCTCTTCCTCGGGGGTGCGATCGGCCTTCACCGGGGCCTCCTCGGCGCCGGCGGCCTTCGGGCGTCGGGACGCGATGTAGCGACCTTCCTCCACCGCCGCCGCGATCACCTGGGCGAGCAGCATGTTGGCGCGGATGGCATCGTCGTTCCCCGGGATCGGGTACTGGATGACGTCGGGGTCGACGTTGGTGTCGACGATGGCCACGACCGGGATGCCGAGCTTGTTCGCTTCCGTGACGGCGATGTGCTCCTTCTTGGTGTCGATCACGAAGACGGCATCGGGCAGCTTCTTCATGTCGCGAAGACCACCGAGGTTGCGTTGCAACTTGGTGAGCTCGCGGTCGAGGAGGAGCGCCTCCTTCTTGATCATGGCGTCGAACTCGCCGGACGCCTTCATCCGCTCGTAGTCGAGCATCTTCCCGACGCGCTTGGAGATCGTCTCGAAGTTGGTGAGCATGCCGCCGAGCCAGCGCTCGTTCACGTAGGGCATGCCGACCTTCTCGGCGTAGCTCTGGACCGGGTCCTGCGCCTGCTTCTTCGTCCCGACGAAGAGCACGGTGCCGCCGTTGGCCACCAGCTCGCGGACGAACCCGTAGGCCGTCTCGACGCGGCTGAGCGTCTGCTCGAGATCGATGATGTAGATGCCGTTGCGCTCACCGAAGATGAAGCGCCGCATCTTGGGGTTCCAGCGACGGGTCTGGTGACCGAAGTGGACACCCGCTTCCAGCATTTGACGCATGCTGATGACGGCCATGATGTGCTCCTTGTGCGGTTTCCGGGCTCGCTCCTGGCGCCGAGGCGACCGCGGTGGGGAGCGAGTGGCTGGTGTCGTGGCGGCTCACCGGACGGTGGACCGATGGATCATGCTAACGGCAGCGATCGGCGTTTCGCGCCGAGGCGCGTCGGCCGATCGACCAGCTGGTCGGACCTGCTCGCAGCGCAACACGGGTGGTGGTGCAGGTGCTGCGGCGCTCCCGTCGCTCGGCACGAGGCGCGGTCGCCCGACGAGCCGCCCGATCGACAACCCCGGGTCGACGTAGTCATCACCGACGCGGACTCCGAAGTGGAAGGTGTCGCCGGTCGCGCCGACCACCTGTCCCCGCAGCACGACGTCACCACGCTGGTGGCGACGTTCGGAGAGCCGTCCGTAGGTCGCGCGCCGACCGTCACGATGTTCGATCACCACGTACATCGTCCCGGCGATGGTGCCGGCGTAGCTCACACGGCCGCCCTCGACCGCCGTCACGCCCTGGCCGGGGCGCGTGTCGTACTCGATGCCGCGGTTGCCGGGGCACCACGGACACGCGGGTGGGCGGAACGGGTCGCTGACCGGTGCGACGACCGGTGGCCACCAACACGTCGCGGCGACTCCACCGGACGGCACGGCCACCGCCAGCACGACGAGGGCCGCGAGTGCGGCGCGGAACCTGACGACCATTCGAGATCCTCCGGGTGTCGGCGGCGGGCGGCCGCAGGACCGGCCCTGGCAGGCGATCGGACCGTGAGGGTCGATGCGGTGGTCGATGGAGGGGGTCGAACGGGCGAGCGTCAGCCGACGCCAGCGGCGGCCAGACGCGACCGCAGGTGGAGCACCGACTTGGTGTGGATCTGGGACACCCGGCTCTCGGTGACGCCGAGGACGTCACCGATCTCGGCGAGCGTGAACCCCTCGTCGTAGTAGAGCGACAGCACCAGCTTCTCGCGCTCGGGCAGCTTGCGGATCTCGTTCCGCATGATCTCGCGGAGCTCCTGATCCTCGATCGCCCCGACCGGGTGCTCCATGCCGGCCGACTCCACCGACTCGGGCTCGTAGCCCGCCGCGACGGCCCGGTCGAGCGGACCGATGGTGGTCGCGGCGATCGACGCCAACCACCTCGCGAGCTCGTCTTCGCCGATGCGAAGCTGCTTCGCGAGCTCGTCGTCGGTGGGCGCTCGCCCGAGCTCGTGCTCGAGTTGGGAGATCGCCCGCTCGACCTCGCGCGCCCGGCTCCGGACCGAACGAGGCACCCAGTCGAGCTGCCGGAGCCCGTCGTAGATCGCACCCCGGATCCGGGGAGCGGCGAAGGTCTCGAACTTGACGCCGCGGTCCGGATCGAAGCGATCGATGGCGTCGATGAGTCCGAACACTCCGGAGCTGACGAGGTCACCCGGATCGACGCTGTTCGGCAGACCGGCACCGACACGACCCGCGACGAACTTGACGAGCGGCGAGTAGTGCACGATCAGGTGATCGCGGGACGCTCCGTTCTTGCGGTTGAGCCACCGCGTCCAGTGCATCGCGAGATCTGGATCTTCGGGGACGATGCTCATGCGCGTGGGTGGCTCTTCAGATAGGCGGTGCGAAGTCGATCTCGGCTGACGTGAGTGTAACGCTGGGTCGTGGCCACGTCGGAGTGGCCGAGCAGCTCTTGCACCGAGCGCAGGTCGGCGCCGTTGTCGAGCAGGTGCGTCGCGAAGGTGTGCCGGAGCGCGTGCGGGTGCGTGGGGCTCGGCGACCGACGGTCGAGGATGCGTCGCACGTCCCGCGGGGTCAGCGGCTTGCCACGCTCGTTCGCGAACACGACGGCTCCGGCCTCGGGCGGCACGGCATCGGGGCG
>DATHUU010000119.1:0-18922 GCA_035461925.1 Ilumatobacter sp. | reverse complement strand
GGGATCCGCCATCGATGACGATCGGTCTCGGCGATCTCGTCGCACTGATCGAATTGATGGTCGACGAGCATGTCGACGAGCGGTTGCAGCGCGGCGCGGTCCGCACGGTCGCCGTGGGACTACTCGACCGTCTGGGTGCCGAGACCTCGAAGCTCCTGCTCGACCATCTCACGTTCCCGTCGACCAACGCCGAACGCATCGCTCGATGTCGAGCCCGGCAGCGGATGGCCACGGACCCGACGCTCGTCACCGCGGTGGACGCAGTGCTCACCGTCCTCGCCGGCAGATTTCAGTTCGTGCCTGGCACGTACTGAAATCAGATCTCGAGGAGGCGGCGGATGCGCTCCTCGGTGGGCGGGTGGGTCGAGAACAGCTTGGCCATGTTGTTCGGCTGGCCGCCGCGGCTCGAGCGGGCCTCGGCGAGCGGGTTGTGGATGTAGTGCGACGCCTGCGCGGGCTGCACCGCCATCGGCCGCTGGTGCGCGATGGTCTCGATCTTCTGGAGCGCCTGCGCCAACGGGCGGCCACCGCCGATCAGCTCGGCGGCGCCCCGGTCGGCCTCGAACTCCCGGGACCGCGACACGGCCATCTGGATCATCGAGGCCGCGATCGGCGCGACGAGTGCCACGAGCAGCATCGCGAACGGGTTCCCGCCGCGATCGTCGCGGCGGCCGAACATCGTCGAGTACATCGCCATCTGGGCGATGAACGAGATCGCCGTCGCGATCGCCGCCGCGACCGAGCCGATCAGGATGTCGCGGTGCTTCACGTGCATCAGCTCGTGGGCCATGACACCCTCGACCTCGTCACGCGTCAGCGTCTCGAGCAGGCCCTGGGTGGCGCAGACCACGGCGTTGTTCGGGCCACGGCCGGTCGCGAAGGCGTTCGGCTGCGCGTTGGGTGCGAACGCCACGGTCGGCATCGGCAGGTTCGCCCGCTCGGCGAGCCGGGCGACCATGTCGTAGAACTCGGGAGCCTGATCGCGCGTGATCGGTTTGGCGCCCGCCGACTTGAGGGCGAGCTTGTCGCTGAACCAGTACGAGCCACCCACCATCACGAGGGCGAGCACGAGGCCGATGACGAGCGAACCACTGCTGCCACCGCCGAGGATGCCGGCCACCGCGACGATCAGGCCGCCGAGGCCAGCGAGGAGGACACCCGTCTTCAACGTGTTCTTGAACATCGTGCGACACAGGATATCCACCGCCCGATCACTACGGTTCGGTCGTGACCGCCGGCGCTGAGGCCCAGCTGAGAACCGACCGCTTCCCGGGCTGGCGGGTCGTGGCCGGGTGCTTCATCGTCCTGGCCACGTCGTCCGGCCTCGGCTTCTACGGGCTCGCCGTGTACCTCAACGCACTGAGCAAGGAGCGCGGCTGGGAGGTCGCGTCGATCTCGCTCGCGACCACCCTGTTCTTCTTCGTCTCCGGCGTGACCGGCGTCTGGACGGCCCGGCTGATCGCTCGGTACGACGTGCGGACGATCGTCTCGATCGGGGCCGTCATCGGCGGCGTGGCGCTCGGCGCACTCGGCTACGTCGACCGGCAGTGGCAACTGTTCGTCGTGTACGGCGTGTTCGCCGCCGGCTGGGCGATGGGCGGCCTCGTGCCGATGACCACGGTGGTCACGCGGTGGTTCCACGTCCGGAGGGGCGTCGCGCTCTCGGTCGCCTCGACGGGTCTCTCCGCCGGCGGCATCCTCATCACGCCGGGCGCGAAGTGGCTGCTCGATCGGCAGGGCCTCGAGGCAGGCACCCCGTGGCTGGGCCTGGTGTACGTCCTCGGCATCGTGCCGTTCACCTACTGGCTCATCCGGCCCGACCCGGCCGCGCTCGGCTGGATGCCGGACGGTGAACGGGCCGTCGTCGGCCAATCACCGATCCGCTTGACCGGCACGCCCTACCGCGAGGCCGTCGCCAGCCGGTTCTTCATCGGCATGACCATCGGCTACATCCTCGCCCTCGGCTCCCAGGTGGGAGGGATCCAGCAGCTCGTGAAGTTGGTCGAGGAGCGCACGACCGCCGACACGGCCGCGCTCGCCACACTCGTGCTGGCCGCGACGTCGGTCGTCGCCCGCCTCATCGGCGGTCGCCTGGTCACGTCGGTGCCGATGACGGCGTTCACCGCCGGCCTCGCCGCCTTCCAGATGTTCGCGATGGTGGGGCTCGCACTGGCGTCGTCGACGCTCGGGATCTTCGGCTCGATCGTGCTGTTCGGTGCCACCATCGGCAACATCCTGATGCTGCAACCGCTGCTCATCGCCGAGCGGTTCGGCATCCGCGACTACCCGCAGATCTACAGCCGGGCGCAACTGTTCGCACTCGTCGGAACCGCTGGCGGTCCGCTCCTGCTCGGCTGGCTGCACGACCTCTCCGACGGCTACCGCGTCGCCTACCTCGTGGCCGGCGCGTGCTCGCTGGCCGGTGCGGTCGCGATCCTCTGGGCCGGGCCGACCCAGGTCCGAGCGGAGGAGGAACAGCTCGAGGGTGCGCCGGCATGAGCGATCTCGCCGACCGTTCGGCCGTCGAGCTCGCGGCGATGATCCGGCGGCGGGAGATCTCGGCGCGCGAGCTCCTCGCCGCGTGCCTCGCCCGGATCGACGAGTGGAACCCGCACGTCAACGCGATCCCGACGCTGGTGCCCGAGATGGCGGTGGCCTGGGCCGACGAGGCAGATCGCCGGACCTCCGCGGGCGACCATCTCGGCGTGTTGCACGGACTCCCGATCGCGCACAAGGACCTCGAGCTCACCGCCGGGATCCGCACCACGATGGGCTCTCCTTTGCTCGCCGACTTCGTGCCCGACGAGGACGGGCTGGTGGTCCAGCGGATGCGGGCCGCCGGTGCGGTGACGATCGGCAAGACCAACACCCCCGAGTTCGGCGCCGGCTCCCAGACCTTCAACCCGGTCTTCGGTGCGACGCGCAACCCGTACGATCCGTCGAAGACCTGCGGCGGGTCCAGTGGTGGGGCCGCCGTCGCCCTCGCCACCCGAATGGTCCCGATCGCCGACGGCTCCGACATGGGCGGTTCGCTCCGCAACCCGGCCTCGTTCTGCAACGTGGTCGGCCTGCGCCCGTCGTACGGTCGGGTGCCGTCGTGGCCGAACTCGACGCCATGGTCGGGCCTCGGCACGGCCGGGGCGATGGCGCGCTGCGTCGACGACCTCGCACTCCAACTTCAGGCGATCGCCGGCCCCGACGTCCGGGTGCCGATCTCGCTGGCCGAGCCCGGCTCGGTGTTCGCTCGTGTGGTGTCGGACCCGCCGCTCGACGCGACGGGCATCCGGGTGGCGTGGTCGGCGACGCTCGGACTCCCGGTGGACTCCGCTGTCCGGGCGGCGCTGGCCGACGTGCCGGACCGGCTCGTCGCGCTGGGTTGCGAGGTCACCGAGGACGCGCCCGATCTGCGTGACGCCCGCGACGTCTTCCAGACCCTGCGCGCCTGGCACTTCGAGATCTCGACCGGCGCGTTCTACGACCGTGCACGCGACCAGCTCAAGGACACGGTGCGGTGGAACATCGAGCTCGCCCGGTCGCTGCAACTCTCCGATCATGCTCGAGCCAGCGTCGCCCACGCGCGCCTGATCGATCGGGTGCGGGCCTTCTTCGAGCGCTACGACGTGTTGGCGCTGCCCACCTCGCAGGTGCCGCCGTTCGACGTCGACCTCGACTGGCCGCGCACGGTCGACGGCGAGCCGATGGAGACCTACATCGACTGGATGCGCTCGTGCTGCGACATCAGCGTCACCGGCTGCCCGGCGGTCTCGATGCCGGCGGCGTTCACGCCCGACGGCCTCCCGGTCGGTATCCAGTTCGTCGGGCGGCCGCGTGGCGACGTCGACCTGCTCCGCTTCGCCCGCCTGTGGGAACGGGCTCATCCGATCGGGGAGCAGCGCGCTACGGTCCCCGTACCGTGAGCCAGCACCACAAGAACGTCATCAGGGTGATCGAGGCCGGTCGGGCGCTCGGCCTCGTCGTGGAGCCTCGACGGTTCCCCGAGGGCGCGAAGACCGCGGTCGACGCGGCGAACGCGATCGGGTGCGAGGTGGCCCAGATCGTCAAGAGCCTCATCTTCGGCGTCGACGGTGAGATCGTGCTCGCCTACGTGAGCGGGGTGAACCAGCTCGACGAGCACAAGCTCGCCCACGCTGCCGGCGGTCTGATGTGCCAGCGCGTCGACGCCGAGATCGTGAGGGAGACGACCGGTTTCCCGATCGGTGGCGTACCGCCCATCGGGCACGCGACACCGCTGCGCGTGTTCATCGACCCCGACCTGCTCGTCCACGAGATCGTGTGGGCCGCAGCGGGCACGTGGCACGACGTGTTCCCCTTGTCGCCGCACGACCTCCAGCGGGTCAGCGGCGGCATCGTCGTCGAGCTCAAGCGCCACTGACCCTCTGCACGCTCGGAGCAGGAACCCGGTGACGTTCGCCTGCCTTGCCCGGCAGCGTGCTGGCTAGCGTCGCTCGCGTGACCTGGGAACCCGAACTGGAGGAGCTGCGCCGTCGCGAGGCCATGGCGGAACAGCTCGGCGGCGCCGAGAAGGTCGATCGGCAGCACCACTTCGGCAAGCTCACCGTCCGCGAGCGGATCGACCGGATCGTCGACGAGGGCAGCTTCTGGGAGATCGGCAAGACCGCGGGCGTCGCCCGCTACGACGAGCACGGCGACCTGATCGAGTTCACACCGTCGAACTTCGTGTACGGCATCGCCGAGCTCGACGGCCGGCCGGCCGTGGTCTCGGGCGACGACTTCACCGTGCGGGGAGGTTCGAACGATGCCTCGATCTCGGCCAAGCGCGAGGCGTCGGAGTCGGTCGCCGCCGAGATGCGGCTGCCGCACGTCCGACTCCTCGACGGGATGTCGGGCGGGGGGTCGGTGAAGACGATCGAGCAGGCCGGTCGCACGTACATCCCCGTCCTGCCCGGGTGGCATGTCGTGGTCGACCATTTGAACATCGCCCCGTCGGTGTCGCTCGTGCTCGGCTCGGTCGCCGGGTTCGGCGCCGCTCGCGCGGTCGCGTCGCACTACTCGGTGATGGTGCGTGACACCTCCCAGATGATGATCGCCGGACCGGCACTGGTGGAGCAGGCGGGGCTCGGTCTCGTGTCGAAGTACGAGCTGGGCCACGCCGACATCCACACGCGCAACGGGGCGATCGACGACGCGGTCGACACCGAGGAGGAGGCGTTCGAGCGTGCGCTGCACTTCCTCTCCTACCTGCCGACCTCGGTCGACGAGCTCCCGCCCGTCGAGGACTGGGGTGACGACCCCGCCCGCCGAGACGGATGGCTCCTCGATGTCGTGCCTCGCAACCCCCGTCAGAGCTACGACATGCGGCGCATCCTCGCGGCCGTCGTCGACGAGGGGAGCTTCTTCGAGATCGGCCGGGAGTGGGGCACGTCGATCATCGGCGGGCTCGCCCGGCTCGACGGGGTCCCGGTGGCGGTCTACGGCGAGAACCCGATGATGTACGGCGGCGGCTGGACCGCCGACTCGTGCCGCAAGCTCACGCGCCTCATCGACCTCGCGTCGCTGTTCAAGCTCCCGATGATCCACCTCGAAGACTGTCCCGGCTTCCTGATCGGCAAGGAGTCCGAGGAGAATGCGACGGTCCGATACGGCACCGAGGTGCTCGTGGCGTTGCGGGAGGCACCGATCCCGTACTGCACGGTCGTGATCCGCAAGGCGTTCGGCATCGCCGGCGCGGCGAACCGGAAGCCGGGCAGCGAGTCGTTGCGGCTCGCCTGGCCGTCGGGCGATTGGGGTTCGCTGCCCCTGGAAGGCGGGCTCGAGGTCGCGTACAAGGCGGAGCTGGCCGCCAGTGACGACCCCGACCGGCTCAAGGCCGAGATCGCCGAGCGGCTCAACCGGGTCCGTTCCCCGCACCGGTCGGCCGAGTTCTACGAGGTCGAGCAGATCATCGACCCGCGCGACACTCGCCCGATGCTGTGCGACTGGGTCCGCCTGGCCCGTCGCACCCTGCGGCCGGTGCCGCCACCCTGGGGCTACCGCCCGTAGCATCCGCGACATGCCGAAGCTGACCGACGCCGAGCTCGACGCCTTCCTCGGCGAGCGTGAGCACCTGGCGCGGATCGGCACCATGGACGACGACGGGTTCCCCCGGGTGCTTCCCCTGTGGTTCATCCGGCGCGGGACCCAGCTGCTGTTCACGCCGCGGGCGCCGGCGGTGATCTGGCGCAACCTCCAGCGCGACCCGAAGGTCGGTATCTCGATCGACGAGAGCGCACAGCCCTACCGCAAGGTGACGGTGCAGGGCGTCGCGCAGGTCGTCCACCCCCCGGGCGAGGACGACGCGTGGCGCGACCTCTACCGCGCGATCGCCAAGCGGTACACCGCCGACTGGTTCGCCGAGGCGTACGTCGACGGCACCGACGACCAGCCCCGCGCGCTGTGCGCGGTCGACCTCGCCGCCCCCACGACGAGGATCTCGACCTGGCGGATGCCCGTCGAGGGGGAGGAGCGCCGCGGCGTGTGGGCGAAGCGGTACTTCCTCCCGGGCACGAAGTGGAGCGACGGGTGACCTCCGTCGCGGCGGACGACGCCACCGGCTACCTGAAGCGGATCCTCACCGCCCGCGTCTACGACGTCGTCGACGAGACGCCGCTCGACCCGGCGCCGCAGCTCTCGGCGCGGCTCGGCAACGAGCTGCTCTTGAAGCGCGAAGACCTCCACGCGGTCTTCTCGTTCAAGATCCGCGGGGCCTACAACAAGATGGCGCACCTGAGCGCCGAGCAGCTCGCCCGCGGCGTCATCGCAGCGTCCGCCGGCAACCACGCCCAAGGCGTTGCGCTCGCTGCGAACCGGCTGGGGTGCCGGGCGGTCATCGTGATGCCGACCACGACGCCCGAGGTCAAGGTCGCTGCCGTGCGGGCCTCCGGAGCCGAGGTCGTGCTCGCCGGCGAGTCGTACAGCGACAGCCACCAGCGAGCCGTCGAGCTGATGGGGGAGCGGGGTCTCGACTTCGTCCACCCCTTCGACGATCCCTACGTGATCGCCGGGCAGGGCACGATCGGGATGGAGATCCTGCGGCAACACACCGGGCCGATCCACGCCGTCTTCGTCGCGGTCGGTGGCGGCGGGCTGATCTCCGGCATCGCCACGTACCTGAAGGCGCTCCACCCCCACACCAAGGTGATCGGGGTCCAGACCGACGATTCCGATGCCATGGCTCGATCGGTCGAGGCGGGCCGGCGGGTGGAGCTCGACACCGTCGGGCTGTTCTCCGACGGCACGGCGGTCAAGCTCGTGGGCGAGGAGACGTTCCGGCTCGCTCGCCGCTACGTCGACGAGTTCATCCGGGTCGACACCGACGAGGTGTGCGCTGCGATCAAGGACGTCTTCACCGACACCCGCGCGATCCTCGAACCGGCCGGAGCCCTCGCGATCGCCGGTGCGAAGGCGTACGTCGAGCGGACCGGCGTCCGCGACGAGACGCTCGTCGCGGTCGCATGCGGCGCCAACATGAACTTCGATCGACTGCGATTCATCGCCGAACGAGCCGAGATCGGCGAGCGCCGCGAGGCGATCTTCGCGGTGACGATCCCGGAGCGCCGGGGCAGCTTTCGACGCTTCATCGAGCTGATCGGACCCGACCGGTCGATCACCGAGTTCAACTACCGCATCGCCGACGCCGACGCCGCCCACGTCTTCGTCGGGGTCCAGGTCGCGAGCACCGCCGAAGCGGACGCGCTCGCGGCTGCGTTCCGTGCGGCCGGGCTCGACACGATCGACCTCACGGACGACGAGCTGTCCAAGCTGCACATCCGCCACCTGGTGGGTGGCCGTTCGGCACTGGCCCACGACGAGCGGCTCTTCCGGTTCGAGTTCCCCGAGCGGCCGGGGGCCCTCACCCGCTTCCTCACCAGCATGGAGCCCGACTGGAACATCTCGCTGTTCCACTACCGCAACCACGGCTCCGACGTCGGCCGGGTCCTCGTCGGGATGCAGGTCCCCACCGCCGATCACGATGCCTTCGAGCGGTTCCTCGCCCGCCTCGGCCTCCGCCACTGGGACGAGTCGGCCAACCCGGCCTATCGGCTCTTCCTCGCGTGAACTCGTCCGGCGGAGCGGAACGGTTCGGTCATGTGGCGAACACGATCCGCCGGGCCGGCGACGAGGACGTACTCGACGTTGCGGGTCCGGCCGACCTCACCGACCTTGTTGCCCTGGGGGTCGTGGATGCCGATCTGGGCACCGACGTAGCGCTTCGAGTCGAACGCGAGGGCGGTGACCTCGCCGTGGACCGCGCACATGTCGCACAGCTCGTCGAGACCGACCCAGGACTCGTCGTTGTACGACACGACGACCACGTCCGCCTGCACGTCGGCGATCGTCCGCCGCAACGCCTCCGGCATCTCCCGCTTGCGGTTGAAGACGCTCTTGGTCACGTCGTCGCGGGCGTCGATGCGCTTGCACGCCACGCCGTAGTGCTCGGGTGCGTCCCACGCGACCAGCGTCTCCCACACGTGGTAGTTCGTGAAGTAGCGGTGCTGGTTGTACGGGGGGTCGAGGTAGGCGAGGTCGAACGGTCCGAGCGTCGAGGCCAGCTCGGCGGCGTCACCCCGGATCGCGCGCCCACCTCCGGGGAGCAGTTCGGGCACCCGGAGCTCGAGCGGCTTGGCAGACCGCGGCGCCCATTGCTTCACGTACGCCATCTGCAGGCCCGTCGTCGAGTCGACGCGGTCGGCCGCGAGGAGCAGGCTCGTCAGCAGGATCGGCTCGAGCCAGGACCCGGCGTGATCGTCGGAGATCGTCTGGCGGATGGCGTCGATCCGCTCACCGTTGTGCGGCTGGAAGAACCGGGAACGCTGACAGAAGGTGTCGGTGACGTACCCGGGTACGCCAGCGAGCGCGTCGAGCCGGGCGATCTCGTCCTCCACGGCGCGCTGGTCGACCGAGCTCGAGTCGGTTCCGATCCAGCATCGTGCGAACACCTCCGAGTACCGGGCGGTGTCGACCGCGGTGACGATGCCGCCGGCGCGTTTGATCGCCTGAGCGACGCGGGTG
Organism: Ilumatobacter sp.; assembly: GCA_035461925.1. Lineage (GTDB taxonomy): Bacteria > Actinomycetota > Acidimicrobiia > Acidimicrobiales > Ilumatobacteraceae > Ilumatobacter. The sequence goes on along the minus strand of DATHUU010000119.1, from coordinate 9,892 downwards.
GTCCCGGTGAAGAGATCGAGCGCGGTCGTCGCCCCCGATCGCTCGAAGAGCTCGGTCAGCACCGGCACGAGCCGACGCTTCGATCCCAGGTACTTGATCGTCACGGCGTCGACATCATCGCATCAACCGGACGATCGTCATCGTGTTCTCGTCCGGTTCCGGCGCACCAGGCATGCTGGAACCGGAGGAGAACAGGTATCGGCCGGTCAGGTGTCGGGCCGGTCGGGGTGTCGGGCCGGTCAGGCGTCCTCGTCGGGTGGCGCCGGTCGGGCCGCAGTCTGCTGTGCGAACACCTCGCGGTCGACCGCGATGAAGGTCGCCTTGGCGGTCGCGACCACCGTCCCGGACCCGACGTCGGTGAGCTCGCCGGCGAGGAAGAGCTTGCGGCCCTCGCGGCTCGCGAGCCGGACCCGGCACGACAGCTCGCGGAACAGCGGTGTCGGCGCCTGATACCGGATGTAGAGGTCGCCGGTGAAGGCCGCCTCGTGCAGGACACCGAGCACGAACCCGAACACGTCATCGAACAGCGCTGCCACGATGCCGCCGTGGCTCCGGTTCGGCGCCCCCTCGTGCGCCGACCGGAGGGTCACCAGCGCCTCGATCTCGTCACCGTGCCGGTGCAGTTCGAGATCGAGCCCGTACGGGGAGGATGCACCCGAGATCGGCCGGTCGTCGAAGTCGTGGTGGAAGCGCCCCTGCGGGTAGTCCTCCATCTGATCGGCGAAGGCGTGCTCACCCCGGGTCCGTGGGTCGAGCGGCCACAGCTCGGCACCGATCCCTTCGACGACGTCGGCGAGCCGCTCCAGTTGCTCGACCGTGGCGTGGCGTCCGATGAAGGCGTGGTTCAGCTCACGGATCGCCCGCCCGGCGCGCCGACGAGCCGCCTTGATGGCGAGATCGTGCTGGCTCGGACCAGTGGGGACGGCATCGCTCACGTCGGAGACTGTCGCACGCCCGTGCCGGATGTCGTCAATCGGACCGGCCGGTCAGGCGTCGGCCGGTGCGGCGTCCAAGGCCTCGATGAGGGTGTTCCAGGCGAGCGTCGCGCACTTGATGCGGACCGGGAACTTCACCACGCCCTGCAGCGCTTCGAGGTCACCGAGGGGGACGTCCTCGATCGGGCTGTCTTCGTCGGACTCGATCGACATCATGCCTTTGAACTTGCGCACGAGCGCTCGGACCTCGCCGACCGTCTTGCCCTTCACGGCGGCGCTCATCATCGACGCCGACGACTGCGAGATCGAGCAGCCCTGCCCGCTGACCTTCACGTCCTCGACGATCGCGGCGTCGCCGTCGCCGCTCACGTCGAGGAAAACGGTGATCTCGTCCCCGCAGAGCGGGTTGTGACCCGCGGCGTGACGTGCCGGCGGGACGGGGAGCTCACCGCGGTTGCGGGGCGATCGGTAGTGATCGAGGATGATCTCCCGATAGAGGTCTTCGAGGCCTGGCATGGTCCCTCCCGCGGCGCTGGTCAGATGCCGAAGATATCGGTGGCGCCGTCGAGTGCATCGACCAGCGCGTCGACGTCGGATCGGTCGTTGTACAGGTAGAGGCTGGCACGTGCCGTCGCGTTCGCCCCGAGCAGCCGCATCAGCGGCTTGGCGCAGTGGTGCCCGGCCCGGACGCACACGTTGCGCTCGTCGAGCACCTGGCTGATGTCGTGTGGGTGGATGTCGCGGAACGCGAAGCTGAGCACCCCACCTCGCACCTCGACGTTGTCGGGGCCGTGGATCGTGATGTCGTCCTGATACCGGTCCTTCAACGCGTCGATCGCGTACCGGGTGAGCTCCATCTCGTGCCGGCGCACCTCGGCCATGTCGATCGCCTCGAGGTACTCGACGGCCGCGCCGAGGCCGACCGCCTCCGTGATCGGCGGGGTGCCGGCCTCGAACTTGGCAGGGACCGGTGCGGTCGTGAATCCATCGAGGCGAACGTCGGCGATCATGTTGCCGCCACCGATGTACGGCGGCATGGCGTCGAGCAGGTCCATGCGTCCCCACAGGAGCCCGATGCCCGAGGGGCCGCACATCTTGTGGCTGGAGAAGGCGACGAGGTCGGCATCCCAGGCCTGCACGTCGGTCGCGTTGTGCGGGACGTACTGGCAGGCGTCGACGATCGCCACGGCGCCGGCATCGTGCGCGGCGCGGCACAGCTCGGCGACCGGGGTGATCGTGCCGAGCACGTTGCTCATCGCGGTGAACGAGAACGCCTTCACGCCGTCGAGGAGCCGGTCGAGATCGGTCAGGTCGAGCTGGCCGTCGCCGGTGAGGGGCACCCACCGGATCTCGATGCCGCGGCCCGCGGCGAGCATCTGCCAGGGCACGATGTTGGCGTGGTGTTCCATGTGCGTGAGGAGCACCGCATCACCCGGCGCGAGGTTGGTACCACCCCACGACGAGGCGACGAGGTTGAGCGACTCGGTGGCGTTCTTGGTGAACACCACCTCGTCGGCGGCCGGCGCGTTGATGAAGCGGGCGACCGCGGTTCGGGCGCCTTCGTACCGATCGGTCGCCTCCGCGGCCAGACGGTAGGCACTGCGGTTGATGGGCGCGTAGGAGGTCCGCTGGAACTCGCTCATCGCGTCGATGACGTGGTTCGGCTTCTGGGACGTGTTGCCCGAGTCGAGGTAGACGATCGGAGCGCCGTCGATCTGGCGGCGGAGGATCGGGAAGTCGGCGCGGATCGCCGCCCAGTCGGTGCCTCGGGGGCGACGGTCGTCGGGTGACGGGGGCATCAGGCCGGGACCCGGAACGCCTCGTAACCCTCGCGCTCGAGCTGCTCGGCGAGCTCCATGCCGCCGGACTGGACGATCCGTCCGCCCACCAGGATGTGGATGTGGTCGGGTTCGATCTCGTCGAGCAGGCGTTGGTAGTGGGTGATCAGGACGACGCCCATCTCGGGCCGCTCGGCACGGACCTCGTGGATGCCCTTGGCGACGATGCGGAGTGCATCGATGTCGAGGCCCGAGTCGGTCTCGTCGAGGATCGCGAGCTCGGGCTCGAGGATCGCCATCTGCATGATCTCGTTGCGCTTCTTCTCGCCGCCCGAGAACCCCTCGTTGAGGTAGCGGTCGACGAACGACGAATCCATGCCGAGCCGCTTCATCCATTCCATGGTCGCGAGGCGCAGTTCGAGGATCGAGAGGTCGATGCCCTTGCGAGCGGACAGTGCCTGGCGGAGGAACTGGATGACCGACACGCCGGGGATCTCCTGCGGGTACTGGAACGCCAGGAACATCCCGGCCTTGGCGCGCTCGTCGGTGGGCCAGTCGGTGATGTCGTCGCCGTGGAAGTGGACGCTGCCCGCCGTGACCTCGTACTCCGGTGATCCGAGGAGGGTGTTGCCGAGCGTGCTCTTGCCCGAGCCGTTGGGGCCCATGATGGCGTGGACCTCGCCGGCCAGGACGGTCAGGTCGAGCCCTCGGAGGATCTCGTCGGCAGGGCCGACCCCCGGGTCGGTCGCCGGGCGGGCATGGAGCCCTTCGACGCGGAACAAGGGATCGTTGATCACGGGGTTGTTCGTCACGGGGTTGCTCGTCACGGACATGCCGTCGAGTCTACGATGCATCCGGCCGGATTATCACTACGCGGATAGGAGTAATAGCTGAACGCGGACGCAACGAGCGAGCGACGGTCCTCGCTGGTCGACATCGCGCTCGCGGTGCTCGTCCCCGGATGGGGCGCGCTCCGCCGCCGGCGGGGCCTCGCGCTGGTGCTCCTGGCCCTGGGCGTCGCGTTGCCGCTCGGGCTCGCGATCGTCGCGGCGGGTGGCGGGCGGTCATGGGTCGCGCTGACCGTCGACGAGACGTTCCTGCTCCGGGCCGCCGTCGTGCTCGTCGCTGCGCTCACCGCCCGGCTCGTCGCGGTGTTCGAGGTGTGGTGGAGCTCCCGTGGCACGCCGACTCCGCCCCGGGATCGGTGGGCGCTCGCGATCGCCGTCGCCGTGTGCATGCCGCTCGGCCTCGGTGCCGGCCAGGTGCTCGACGCGCGCAGCGACATCCGACCGGTCTTCACGTCGTCGGCCGATGACGGGCCGTTGTTCGACCCCGGCGAGCCGGCGGATGGCCCTGATGACGATCTCGGCCCCGTCCCCACCGTCACGACGAGCCCGACGACGACGCTGTTCGTGAGCGAGCCCGACGGTCCGGCACCCGATCCGGAACGGATCGTGTCCACCACCACAACGACCACCACCTTGCCCCCGAAGCCGGCGCGACCGGTGTCGGGTGTCGACCCGGCTGTCGTCGCCGACGTTCGCACGGTCCTCCTGCTCGGCGGCGATGCCGGTCCGGGGCGCGGCGGCCTGCGGACCGACACGATGATGCTGTTCAGCCTCCACACGCCATCGGGGAGGGCCGCACTGGTCTCGATCCCGAGGGATCTGCGACGGATGCTGTTCCCACCCGGGTCCGAGCTCGAGCGGCGATACCCCTACGGGTGGAACGACCTCGCCAACGCCATCTACCCGATCGTCTCGGCCAACGGCTCGCTCCGAGCCGCGTACGAGGCCGGCGAGGTGCGTCCCGGCGTGGTGGCGCTCGCGCACGCGATCGGGTACTCGTTCGACGTCACGATCGACGACTACGTGCTGGTGGACATGCAGGGCTTCCTCGAGCTCATCGACGCGATCGGAGGGGTGACGGTGAACGTCACGAAGCAGCTGCCGATGCCGGGCAACGTGCCCGGTGCGCCGACGCAGTACCCCGACACGATCGGGCCGGGCATCATCCACATGGACGGCTCGACGGCGCTCGGCTACGTGCGAAGCCGCAAGGCGGACACCGATTACCAACGGACGCGGCGTCAGCGCGAGCTGCTCGCGGCGCTCGCGACCCAACTCGACCTCACCCAGATGATCACCTCCTTCCCGCAGATCGCCGAGGCGGTCGGCGGCACGCTGCGGACGTCGCTCACCCCCGACGAGCTCGCCGAGACCCTGGCCGTGATCGGTGGCGAGACGGCGATCGTCGAGTCGGTCGGACTCGTCCCACCTCTGGTCAACGTCAACCGGCCGGACTACCAGCGGATGGCCGAGATCGTTGGTGCGGTGCGCGTCGCGCTCGCCACCGGCGTGCCGTCCGGCTACTGAGACGCGCTCAGGTCGGGGCGCGGCGGACGCGGCGGACTCCGGTCGTAGAGTTCGTGCGCCATGGCCGACGACATCCGCGCCCTCTCCGGGCTTCGCGACCTCGAACACCATCTGCGCGGGCCCGAGATCCCCGATGGATCCCCGGCGGGACAGCTCGCGCTGTCGGTGATCCTGCCCGGTCTCGCATCCATCCGGCGGGTCCCGATCATCGGCGTGCTGGCCTTCGCGGCGGGGGTGGCCCTGCCGGTCGTGCTCGCCGCCTGGTTCTTCGTCAACCGCGATCGCCTGATCGGGATCGCGCTCGACGAGCGGTTCCTCCTCGCGGTCGCGGGCGTCGGATTGCTCGGCGTCGTCGCTCGCTTCGTGTCGATCGCCGAGATCGCTCACGCCTACCGCCGGTCGCCGGGCATCGGTGGCCAGACCGCAGTTGCCACGATCGTCGTCGCGGCGCTCAGCGTTCCGGTGCTGCTCGTCGCCTACCGTGCCAACGATGCCCGGTCGGTCGTCGCCGACGTGTTCGGCAGCGGGAGCGGCGCGCCCGTCTTCTCCCCGCAGGGCGAGACGAGCGGGATCGACCCGGAGGCGGTCACCAACATCCTGCTGTTGGGTGGCGACGCCGGACCGGGGCGGTGGGGGATGCGCACCGACACGATGATCCTGGTCACGATCCACGAGGCATCGGGACGAACGGCGCTCGTGTCGATCCCGCGCAACCTCACCCGGCTGCGGTTCCCACCCGGCACGCCGCTCGCCGAACGGTTCCCCGACGGCTTCGACGACCTCGCGAACGCCGTCTTCACCTACGTCAACGGTCGTCCGGAGCTCGTCGAGCACTACGGTGCGGACGGATTGCAGCCCGAGGCGGTCGCGCTGAGCGGTGGGATCGGGTACTCGCTCGACGTCGAGATCGACGACTTCGCGCTCGTGAACATGGCCGGTTTCTCCGACGTCATCGACGCGATCGGCGGGGTGACGTTGGATCTGGCACAGTCGGTGCCACTGCCTCCGGACCCCGAGGGGCGTCCACTGCCGCCCTCCATCGGTCCCGGCGTCGTGGACATGGACGGTGCCCTCGCGACGGCGTACGCGCGCTCGCGTTCCGCTGACTCCGACTACGAGCGGATGGGTCGTCAGCGCCAGCTGCTGGCTGCGCTCGGTTCCCAGGTGTCGGCGACCGAGGCGCTCTCGGCGTTCGGTGCGGTGACCGGTGTGTTGGACGATTCGATGCGGACCTCGCTGTCGGCGGGCGAGTTCGGCGACCTGCTCGACCGACTGGGGGACAACTCGGCGATCCAGGAGTCGGTCGGTCTGACCCCACCGCTCATCAACCCGGGCAGCCCTGACTGGGCCCAGATCCGGTCGATCATCGACGCCGTCCAGCTCGCCGTGGTCTCCGGCTCCCCGTCCGGCTACTCCAACTGACGCTCGCCGTGAGGATGGCTCACGAACGGGGGCGGGCGCGGACCATCGTCCAGGGGAGCGGTCGGCGGGCACGCTCGATGGCGAAACGGGAACCGACGAAGCGCTCGAACCCGCGGGCGGTCCAGTGGTTGACGTGCCCGGGCGTGTTCCCCAACTCCCGGAGGTAACGACCGCGCGCCAGGTTGCCCGCCCGCCAGATCGGCTCGCGGGGCACCGACATGACCGTGGTCCCGCAACACACCCGGGCCAGCTCGGCGAGCGCCCGTTCCGGCCCTGGGACGTGCTCGAGCACCTCGAGGCAGACGACGAGATCGATCGAGCCGTCGGTGAAGGGGAGCCGGGTCGCGTCGCCGTAGAACATCGGCACGCCGGCGGAGCGCCAGTGCTCGGTCAACGACTCGTCGGGCAGGTCGAGGCCGATCACGTCGGCGTCGGGGAACCGTTCGACCAACCGGCCCGTGACGTGGCCTTCGCCCGCACCGACCTCCACGACCCGTTCCGGCCGCAGTCCGGCCAGGCACGAATCGAGCGCCTCGAAGAACCCGTCCATCATCCGACGCTCGATCGGATTGTTCGAGGCGTACTTGTCGTACGTGTTGCCTGCGACGTTGGCGTCGCTCACCGCACCGTTCACGCTCAGCTCCGTCCCACCCCGTCGTAGCGGAGGCCGACCGCCTTGACGGCGGCGGGGTCGAGCAGGTTGCGGCAGTCGACGACCGTGTCACCCCGCATCGCTGCCGCGGTCGATCGCAGGTCGACCTCGGCGAACTCGGGCCACTCCGTCAGGATCGTGAGCACGTCGGCGCCCTTCGCAGCATCGGCGAGCGACTCGCACAGCTCGAAGCCGTGCAGGCGCTCGGTCTGGATCGGGTCGAGCTCGCCGGCGGTGGTCGGGTCGTACGCCCGGATCGTCGCGCCGCGCTCGCGGAGCTCGCCGAGGATGCGCAGTGCCGGTGACTCGCGGAGATCGTCGGTGCCGGCCTTGAACGTGAGGCCGAGGGCTCCGACCGTGACGCCGGTGAGCCGGTCGTGCTCGAAGCGGTTCACGGCGCTCATGATCTTGTGCACCATGCGGTCGAACTGCTGCTCGTTGATGTCGATCACACCGCGCATCAGCGAGAAGTCGTACCCGTGGTCCCGTGCGATGCTGACGAGCGCGCGGGAGTCCTTCGGGAAGCAGCTCCCGCCCCATCCGGGGCCGGGATGGAGGAACGCCGGGCCGATCCGGGCGTCGGAGCCGATGCCGGCGACGACGGCCGCGACATCGGCGCCGACCTGTTCGCACATCGCGGCGACGCTGTTGATGAACGAGATCTTCATGGCGAGGAAGCCGTTCGCCGCGTACTTGATCGTCTCGGCCGAGGCTGGGTCGGTGCGGATGACCGGTGCATCGAGCCCGGCGTACAGCCGCTCGATCAGCTCGGCGGCGGCGCCGTTCTCCGCCCCGACGACGATGCGGTCGGGGTGGAGGAAGTCCTGGACCGCGGTCCCTTCACGCAGGAACTCCGGGTTCGAGACGACGTGCACGTCGTCACGGGCGAGCGCCTCACCGACCACGTGGAACGAGCCGACGGGGACGGTCGACTTGTTGACCACTACGGCACCGGTGCGGAGCATCGGGCCGATCTCGGTCGCCGCCGCGCGGACGTAGGTGAGGTCGGCGGAGCCGTCGTCGTCCTGCGGTGTCGGCACGCACAGGAAGATCACATCGGCCTCGCGAACGGCCGGATCGGCCCCGAGCGCGAACGACAGCCGGCCGTCGGTCACGGCATCGGCCATCATGGCCTCGAGTCCGTCTTCGACGATCGGGACCCGACCGTCGCGGAGCATCGCGATCTTGCGTTCGTCGACGTCGACGCACACGACGTCGTGGCCGAGATGGGCGAGGCAGACGCCGGTCGTGAGCCCGACGTAGCCGGTGCCGACGACGGCGACGGAGATGGTGTCGTTCGTGATGTCGTTCGTGGTGTCGTTCATGGGCCTCTCGGTGACGTCTCCTCGTGACCGTGCGAGGCTATCGGCTCGTGGATCCGGGGGCGGCGGAGTCGCGCGGACCTAAGCTCGGCCACCACTGTGAAACTGGTCATCCAGATCCCCTGCTTCAACGAGGAATCCACCCTGCCGGCGACCCTCGCCGACCTCCCTCGATCGGTGCCCGGCATCGACGTCGTCGAGTGGCTGGTGATCGACGACGGCTCGTCCGACCGCACGGCGGATGTCGCACGCGAGCTCGGCGTCGACCACGTGATCTCGCACCAGCGCAATCGCGGCCTGGCGGCCGCGTTCCTCACCGGGCTCGATGCTGCCCTCCGCGCCGGCGCCGACGTCATCGTGAACACCGACGCCGACAACCAGTACGACGCGTCGTGCATCCCCGACCTGGTGGCTCCGGTGTTGGACGACGGCGTCGACATGGTGGTCGGGGAGCGCCCGATCCGCGAGATCGAGGAGTTCTCCGTCGCGAAGAAGATCCTCCAGCGGGTCGGCTCCCGGGTGGTGCGCATGATGTCGGGCGTCGACGTCACCGACGCTCCCTCCGGATTCCGCGCCGTGTCACGTCAGGCCGCCCTCCGCCTGCACGTGTTCGGCAGGTTCTCGTACACGATGGAGACGCTGATGCAGGCGAAGGCCGAAGGGCTCACCGTCGCGTCGATCCCCGTGCGTGTGAACCCGCAGACCCGCGAGTCGCGCCTGGCGAAGAGCACGTTCCAGTACCTCCGGCGATCGAGCACGACGATCCTGCGCAGCTTCGCCCTCTACTACCCGTTCACGTTCTTCCTCCGGGTCGGGCTCATCCCGTTCCTGGCTGGCGTCGCCTTGCTGGTGCGGTGGGTCCTCTACTGGTGGCTCGCCGACGAGTACAGCCCGCGTGTCCCCAGCCTGGTGATCGGGGCGGTGCTGATCATCGTCGCCGTCCAGGTCTGGGTCATCGCGTTCCTCGCCGACCTGCAGTCAGCGAACCGGCGCCTGCTGGCCGACCAACGCGCCCGCGACCGCGAGCGGATGCTGCTCGACGGTTGACCTGCACCTTCACCAACCGCGGTCGATCCACTCCTGGAGGTGCGGCCGCTCGCGACCGATGGTCGTGTCGACCCCGTGACCGGGGAGCACGATCGTGTGGGCCGGGAACGTGAGCAACTTGGTGTCGATCGAGTCGATGATCGTCGGGAAGTCGCCGCCCTCGAACTGCGTCGCCCCGGGGCCGCCGGGGAACAGGGTGTCGCCGGTGAAGAGCAGCGGCGTGCCGGCGAGCGCGAACGAGATCGATCCGGGTGTGTGGCCGGGGTTGTGGATCGCATCGAGCCGGAGCCTGCCCACCTCGATGACCTCGGCGTCGTCGAGGAACACGTCGTAGCCGACGTCCTTGAGCATCGGCGCGTCC
>DATHUU010000118.1:0-16401 GCA_035461925.1 Ilumatobacter sp. | reverse complement strand
AGGACCAGGTCATCGCCGACGTCGAGCAGCGCATCGAGCTGGTGATGCATCTCCTGGGTCAGCCGTCGTCGCTCGACGAGCTCGGCCCCGCTGCGATACGCGACGCGGTGGTGTCCCGCCTCGTCGGCGTGCTGCGGCGGCGGGCGCGCCGCACACCGGTGATCATCTGGCTCGACGACCTGCAGTGGGCGGCCCCGATCCTGCTCGAGCTCCTGGAGACGCTCGCCCGTCAGCTCGCCGGACTGCCCGTGCTCACCATCGTCACGTATCGGTCGTTCGACGACGGCGAGAACGAGTGGCCGCCGTCGATCGACCCGGCGCTCACCCTGCACCTCCGGCTGGAGCCGTTGGGCGACCACGAGTCGGAGGCGCTCGTCGCCGAGGCGGTCGGGTCCGATCTCCACGCCGACACGGTGCAGCGCATCATCGCCCGCAGCGGAGGCAACCCGCTGTTCCTCATCGAGCTCGCCCGTCTGGCGGACGCCGGACACGGGCGCGAGGGGGAGCTGCCCGGATCGCTGCGTGCGCTCATCGCCGCACGGCTCGACGAGCTGACCGTCGCACAGCGAGCGATGCTCGACAACGCCGCGATCATCGGCAACCAGGGCCGGGTGTCGTCCCTGCGGCGCTTCGCCACTGAGCTCGGGCAGGCGTTCTCGCCCGTCGATCTCGATGCGTTGGTCGACGAGCGGATGTTGGTGCGCGATCGGGCGTCGTGGCGGTTCCGCAGCGATGTCGTCCGCGAGGTCGCCTATCACACCCTCACGAAGCAGGCGCGGGCGACCCGGCACGCCGGCGTCGCGAGATATCTCGCGACGTACGAGCCGACCGCGATCGACCGGCGCGCGCATCACTCGGCGACGGCGGCAGAGCTCCAGGCGGAGCTCGGATCGATCCCCGGTGTGCCGGCCGACATCGCGGACGAAGCTGTCCGCCTGCTCGGGGAGGCGGGGGAGCGGTGGAACCATCAGGGTGCGCACCGTCGAGCCCTGTACGCGATCGAACGTGCTCTCTCCCTCCACGGCGAGGGAGACCCCGTCGATCGCATGCTCCGGCTCCAGCACGTCGAGACGCTCGCGAACCTTCGCATCGGTCCGCGGGCGCGCCTGCTCGCTCACGAGCTCATGACCGATGCGGTGACGTCCGGGGACCGCGTCGTCCAGGGCGAGGCGTTGCGCGTGCTCGGCACGATCGAACAGGCGGACGGCGACCTGGTCGCCGCTCGACGCGCGCTCGGCGAGGCGGTCGGCATCTTCCGGGAGCTCGGTGACCAGCCCCGCCTCGCAGAAGCCCTGCGTGCACGTGGGTTCGCCGAGGTCTTCGGCGGCTCGCTCGTCGACGCCGAGTGGTTCCTCGGTGAAGCCGAGTCGCTGTTCGCGGAGGCGGGCAACCGGCGCGGGCATGCGTGGGTGCAACAGCACCAGGCGTGGGTCTCGTTCCTGGCCGGCGATCACGATCGCTCCGAGCACCGGCTCCGCGCCGCGGTCGCCACCTTCGAGGAGTTGGGCGACCGGGAGGGACGCTCCTGGTCGCTCGGCCTGCTCGCGTACGTCCATCACTTCTCCCGTCGGAACGATCTGGCGCTCGAGCTCGCGGCCGAGGTGCTCGTCGACGCCCGTCGGTGGGGCGACGAGTGGGGTGCTGCGATGATGCTGAACCTGCAGGCGGCGATCATGCTGTGGCGCGCCGAGGTCGACGAGGCCCGATCGCTCGCCGAGCGCGCGCTCGCATCGTTCCGGCGGATCGACGATCGGTTCGGGACGATCCAGGTCCTCGCGACGATCAGCCGTGCGTCGGCGGCGCTGGGAAGGTTCGCGGACGTCGAGCGGACGGTCGAGGAGGTCCTGGCGCTGTCGGACTCGTTCGGAGAGCTGGCGTACCCGTCGCTCGCGGCGGCCGGCGCCGCGCTCCACGTCGGCAACGGTCCCCGGGCGGTCGAACACGCCGCCGACGCGATCGGCCGCCTCGACACGACCGGCGCGAACATCGACGAGGGCCGCGTGGTGCTCTCGTTCGGGCACCTGCTCGGTGGCGACGTCGACGCCGCGCTGGCGACCCTGCTCGCAGTCGACGTGGCAGCGAGCCCCTTCGCGCTGGCGGCACGAGCGACAGCGCTGGCACTGGTCGGCGACCGCGCCGCTGCGCTCGACGACGTCCGGGCCGTCGACGCGATCGCCGACGCCGGGCTGGAGGTGAGCTACTGGGACCGCGCCGTCGCGACGATCGCCGGTGTCGCCGCCGCGAGCGGCGACGAGGCCGCGAGCCGTGCCGAGGCCGTCCGTGACATCGTCCGGCACGTCGAGGACGTCGTCGTCACGAACTACGCGGCGTCGGTGCTCCAACGACTCGGCCACCCGTGCGACGCCCCGGTCCGGTCGGTGGTCATCGGTGGCTGGGCCGACATCGCCGAGCGGCTCGCGATCGCGGCCCACTCGTGAGCCGTCCGATCCGACCGCTCCCCGAACGGACTCCTCCGAACGCTTCAGGCAGCCGGCAGGGTCAGGACGAAGCGGGCGCCGCCGAGGTCGCTGTCGGTCACCGACACCTCACCCCCGCACGACCGGGCGACCGTCGCGACGACGGCGAGCCCGAGCCCGGCGCCGCCACTGTCGCGCTGGCGGGCGTCGTCGAGGCGGACGAATCGCTCGAAGATGCGCTCGCGATCCTCGGCCGGCACGCCGGGTCCGTCGTCGTCCACGGTGAGTCGGACGATGTCGTCGTCGTGCTCGTCGGTGGTGGTCACGAGTGAGACGGCGACGGTCGACTCGGCGTGCCGGGCGGCGTTGTCGAGGAGGTGCGTGACGACCCGGGTGAGCTCGTCGGGCCGACAGCGCACCCGTCCGGCCGACACCTTGTGCGCGTCGACGCGGACGCGACGCGGGCGGCGCGCCTCGTCCAGGACGACGTCGTCCAGATCGACGACGGCACCGGGAGGTGCCAGTGCCTCGTCGTGGCGGGCGAGCGACAACAGGTCGTCGACGAGGACGCCCATCCGCTCTGCCTCGGCGAGCACACCTGCAGCCAGCTCCGCGGCGTCGGTGTCGTCGGGAGCGGCGAGAGCCGCTTCGGCCTGCGTGCGGATCGCGGCGATCGGTGATCGCAGTTCGTGGGAGGCGTCGGCGACGAACTGACGACGCCGCGTGTCCTCGCGCTGCACACGGTCGAGCATCGTGTTCATCTCGGTCGCGAGACCGCTGATCTCGTCATGGCCGGCGGGGACGGGGACCCGGTCGTGCAGCGTCGACGACCGGATCAGGCTGGTGCGCTCGGTGATCAGTCGAACGGGCCGGAGCGCCCGGCCGGCGAGGAGCCACGTGGCCAGACCCGTGAGCAGCATGGTGAGGGGCACCGCGATCCAGAGCGCGGCGCGAACCCGGTCGACGGTGCGGTCGATCCCGTCGGTCGGTGTGGTGACGATCACCTCGACGTTGCCGACCGGTCGGACACCGAACGCCAGCTCGTCGATGTCGCGAGCGGGCATCGTCGCCATCGTGCCGTCGTCGAGCTCGTCGACGAGCATGTCGTAGAGCTCGGGTGGGATCAGCGAGTCGTCGAGTCGGATGTCGGGGAGGTTCTCGAAGACCGACGGGTCGAGGCGACCCTCGAGGAGGTCGCCGAACTGCTCGTCGAGCTGCTCGAGGAAGTCGCCGAACGAGACCGAGCCGTCCTCCATGAGATCGAGCGAGGTGTTCGGCGCCGCACCGATCGCCGTCGCGAGCTCGTGGAGCCGGTCGAGGCTGACGACCGGCCCGCCCAGCTCTGCTGCTTCCAGCCGGTCGACCCGCACGCGGCCGGTGGCGTCGACGGTGCCGACGATGCCGGCGGAGGGCGCCACCCGTACGAGGCCGTCGGCGCGGAGGGCCCGGATCGGTTCGAGCGCGTCGTGCTCGTCGAGGCGTGCGGCCAGGTCGGCGATCTCCGGGCCGAAGAGCGCGGTGAGCTCCGGTGTTCCCAGGGTGCCACTGCTGCTCGTGACGATCCGGACGGGGGTGGTGAGGGCCTCGGTCTCCAGCGCTGCCTCGGCATCCAGACGGTCGTCGAGGAGGGCGCGGTCGACGATGTGCGGGGCGACGAGCGACGCGGTGACCGCGATGGCCCCCATCGTGATCGTCACCGCGACCGTCAACCGGCCTCGGACCGACCGGATCATGACGGGCCACCGCCCTGTCCGGTCAGCTGGTAGCCGACGTGCCGAACGGTCCGGACGGCATCGCGACCGAGCTTTCGACGGAGATATCCGACGTACACCTCGACGATGTTGGGGTCGCCGTCGAAGTCGATGCCCCAGACCGCGTCGAGGAGCCCGGACTTCGACACCACGTCGGGTGCCCGACGGGCGAGGTGCTCGAGGACGGCGAACTCGCGTTGGGTGAGCGGCACCGGTTGCGCATCGCGCCACGCGGCCGAGAGCTGACCGCGATCGATGACGAGGTCGCCGACCTCGATCGTGTCGAGCGACGTGGCCGGCCCTCGCCGGAGCAGCGCACGTAGTCGCGCGAGCAGCACGACGAGCGAGAACGGCTTTCGCAGGTAGTCGTCGGCCCCCATGTCGAGCGCCTCGGCCTCGTCGTACTCGCCGTCCTTGGCCGTGAGCATCAGGATCGGCGTGGTCACCCCCGCGGCGCGGAGATCGCGGCAGACGACATAGCCGTTTCGGCCCGGCAGCATGATGTCGAGCACGATCGCCGCGTAGTCCACCTCTTGGGCGCGCCAGAAACCGTCGTTCCCGTCGTGCACCACGTCGACGTCGAACCCCTCGGCGCGCAGCGCGCGAGCGATCGACTCGGCGAGGCGCACCTCGTCGTCGACGACCAGCAAGCGCATGGCGACAGTCTGCCTGCCGGGTCGGGTTGTCGCTGTGCTGCGGGCGGAGATGGTCCGGGACGGCTCTCAGATGGGATTCAGCCCGAGCCGCCATGATGTCGAACATGAACCCGTTCGATCAGCCGCCCACCGAGCCTCCCGTGTCGCTGGACCCCCCGAGCGTCGCGGGCCGCAGTGGTGCCGACGGGCCGCGCCGCGGCCGCATGGCGCTCGCCGCGCTGGCCGCGGCCGGTCTCGTCGGTGGTGGCATCGTCGTCGCCGGCCAGTTCGCGTCCGCCGACGAGCAGCCCTCCCTCGGTGCCGCCGCCGTCGACGAACCGGCGCCGGACGAGACGGACGACGCCCCCGTCACCGACGAGGACGATGCCGAGCCGGATGCCGAGACCGGCGGCGACATGCCGACGATCGACGGCGAGATCGTCATCGACGACGGCGACGGCGACCCGTTCGTGCTCGACCTCGGTGAGCTCGGCGATTGCATCGGGCCGATCTTCCGGGGCGGTCCGATGTTCGACCCCGACGGCGAGTGGGGTGGCGAAGGTCGGCCGTCGACGCCCTTCGACGACGAGTTCCACCAGCGGATGGAGGAGTTCCTCGAGGACCTGCCATGGGACGAGCTCGGCGAGCTCGGCATCGACGACGACGGCGTGCGCATCTTCGGCTCGGGCGGCTCGATGATCACCGTGGTCGGCCCCGACGGCGTCGAGGTCATCGATCTCGGCGACGGCGACGCGACCGTGACGATCGAGCAGACCGACGGCGAGCTGAAGGTCGAGACCGACGGCGACGCGACCGTGAGCGAGCTCCCCGACCTGGGTGAGATGCTCCCGAACCTCGGTGAGATGGACCTCGGCGAGCTGGAGGACCGCGATCTCTCCGGTCTCCTGCCGTTCGACCTCGACGAGATCGAGTCCTGCCTCGACGACCTGAACGACTGAGCTGAACCACTGAGGGCCGTGGGTCAGGCGATCAGGGTCAGCTGGTCCGGTGGTCGTTCGGGCGGTCGTTCTGGTGTTCGCTCCTCGGGCGGCGCAGCGGTCCCGGGTGGCCTTGCGGGCCGTGCGGCGTCGCCGGCCCGGGTCGGGACGATCCGTTCCCGGGTGGAGGGCAGCGGCACCACCGCGTAGACGTTCCCGTCCGCGTCGCGGATGGTGAGCGAGCGGTGTTGATCGGGCTCGAGCGCCCAGCCGAGATCGTGCACCACGTGATGGTGCCGAGAGCACACGGGCAGGAGATTCTGGAGGTCGGTGGCGCCGCCGAGCTCGAAGTATGCGATGTGGTGGATCTCGCAGTGGTTGAACGGGACGTCGCACCCGTGGAAGGCGCAGGTCGGGTACATGGCTCGCAGCGCCCGGCGTTGGGCCCGGTTGGCGATCCGCTGGGTGCGACCGACCTCGAGCACGTTGCCGTCGGCGCCGAGGATGATCGGCACGATGTGTCCGTGCAGACCAGGCGCCGCACCGAGGCGAGCGGTGCGGGGGTGCCGTCGTCGTATTCGCAGATCCCCTCCCGAACGGTTCGCAACCGTCGCGGCCTGCTGGGCATCCAACGAGGCGACGTCGTCGGGGAGCAGCTTCCCGAACGTGCCTGCGAAGGTCGAGGAGGACATGTGGACGACTGTATCGAACATATGTTCGAAAATCAAACCTGACATCGATAAATCCGCAACCACTCTGATCCCCGCCGTGTGGCAGCGCTTGACATGTGACCAGGAGTCTCATAATGGCGGGGGTGGGCGACCCGGCAACCGACGACCTGGCGCCGGTGTTCCGCTCCCCTCGCCGACAGCGGCGGCGAGCGTTGCTCTATGCGCTTGCCGAGTGAAGCACCACCACCTCAACCCCGTCCCGATCCGGGAGTTCCACGACCGCGCCGAAGGAGCATGACATGGCAGCCGGAGCCCACCTCTATGAGATCTTCGTCCGCGCGCCGCGCGAGACGGTGTGGAACGCGCTCACCGACCCGGACCACACGGTCCGGTACTTCCACGCGACGCGCATCGAGTCGTCGTTCCGGCCGGGGGAGAAGTGGCGACTCGTTCGTGCCGACGACGACGCCGACGCCGTCGAGGGGGAGATCGAGACGTTCGACCCGCCGCACCGTCTGGTGATGACGTGGCGGGTTCTCGACGACTCGGCCATGAGCGAGGAGCCGCCCAGTCGCGTCGAGTGGACGCTGACCCCGGCGAACGACGACGGCACCGTCACGCGGGTCACGCTGCGACACGGCGACCTCGCGCTCAGTCCGCACACGTGGGCGCACGTCCGGCTGGGCTGGGTCGGCGTGCTCGATTCGCTCAAGTCGTACCTCGAGACGGGGGAACCCCTGCCCGCCGTCGACACGGATGAACCGGCCGTCGACGTCGAAGGGCAGTGGCACCGTGCCGAGGCGATCGCGGCGAGCAACTCGGCCTGGGAGCTGCTCGACGGCCGCGACCTCGGTCCCGACGAGGTCGACCAACTGTTGGAGCGGGCCTACGCCGCCTCCCACCACTGGCGGCGCGCCACCGGAGCAACCGTCGTGAACCGGGCGCGTGCCGCGTACCTCCTCTCGCGTGCGCACGCGTGCTGCGGTCATGGTGGGCTGGCGCTCCACCACGCGGACCAGTGCAGCGATCTCGTGAGCCGTGCTCCCGACGACATGGCCGACTTCGACGACGCGTACGTCTACGAAGCCCGTGCCCGGGCGCTGGCCTGCCTGGGTCGCGTCGACGAGGCACGCGAAGCGCACCGTCGAGCCGCGACCGTCCGCATCCGCGACTCCCAGGACCGGGCGATCTTCGATGCCGACCTCGCCGCCGGCCCGTGGTTCGGCCTCGACACGTGACGCGGCGGACGACGCGCGGCCGGTTCGCTACGGTGGCGGCGTGAGCGTTCCGGTGGCGATCCCAGAGCTCTTCGAGCAGGTCGACCGGTGGGGGTGGTGCTACCTCCTGACCGTGTCCGACGACGAGCGCCCCCACCTGCTTGCGCTCCAGCCGACGGTGACCGGAGAAGGCGACGCCCGCCGGCTCCGGTTCGACGCCGGAGGAGGTCGCGCCTGCCGGAACGCTCGCTCCCGATCGACCGTGACGCTCGTCTTCCCGCCGGCCGAGGATGCCGACGGTTTCAGCCTCGTCGTCGACGGCGAGGCGACGGTCGACGGCGCGATCGTCGACGTGCGACCGACCTCGGCCGTGCTCCACCGTCCGGCACCGTGAGCATCGACCGGATCCCGCTCCCGCGCACCGAGGGAGCGCTCTGGCTCTGCTCGTTGCGCGACGTCGCCCACGACCCGGAGGCGGTGCTGTCGTACACCGGTGCCGCGACCCTCGTCTGCCTGAACGAGCGGGACGAGCTCGAACGGCGCGAGCCGGCCTACATCGAATGGCTGCGGGCGCACCAGCCGGGCCGTGCGCTCTGGTTCCCGATCCGCAACTTCCGCGCCGAGTCGGCGGCGGCCACGATGCCGTTCCTCCACATGATCGTCGAACGACTCGAGGCCGGCGAGGGTGTCGTCATGCACTGCGCCATGGGACAGGGGCGTGCCGGCACCATGGCCGTGTGCCTCCTGATGATGCTGGGAGCCACGCAGGACGACGCGCTCCGGACCGTCGCCACCAATCGGGTCTTCGCCGGCCCGGGCGAGAGCTCGCAGTGGGCGTTGGTCGACGACGTCGCCCGCGCGATCGGCGCGGTGTGAGGGAACGACGTTCAGACGTCGACGAGTGCGGGGATCCGCCCGTCGGCGACCGCCGCGCGATGGGCCTCGAAGTCCACACGGTTCTGGCGGGCGTACCGGCTGGCGAACTCGGCCATCGCCCGCTCGAAGCGGTCGGAGGAGCCGAGGTAGCCGGCGATCGCCGACGCCGGCCCGGATCGGGCATGGGCCCGAGCCAGGCTCCATCCGCACATCCGCGCGTAGATGCTTAGACCCTTCGGGACCATCCGTTCGACCTCGACCGAGCCCTTCATGTCGCGAAGCTGACGCCAGTAGAAGTAGCGATCGTCGTTCGGTGACGAGCTCCAACCCAGGAACAGATCGCTCGCCGCCTGCATCATGCGCTGCCCCTCCACCACCCGCTGGCCGGGCTGCTCGAATCCCGACGGACCCAGGAACGGCTCGAGGACGGACGTGGTCGCCTCCTTGACCTGCAGGATCAGCGGCTCGGCGGTGCGTCGACACTGGAGGACGACGATGAAGGCCCGCAGGCCGACGCTCCCGACGCCGACGACCTTGTGGCCGATGTCGACGAACTCGTAGTCGGCGAGCAACCTGCGGGGACCGCTGGGGAGCGAGTTCCGGTACTGACGGTAGGTCTCTCGGATGCGGTCGACGACGTCCGCGGTGTCCGCTGGAGCGACCATCGACGACAACGGGACGAGCAGGGGCGGGTCGTGGACGATGCGGAGCTTGCCGTCGACGAGCCGGGTGAGCTTACGCGCCGCCTGCAAGCTGGTCCGGGTTCGGGTCTTCGCGGTCTGCTCACGGGCGCGTCGGGCGACCTGCTTGGGTGCCGTCGCCTCGAGCGCCACGAGGAACTCGTCGAGGTCCAGGCGGGCGTACCACGTGTCGAGCGCGTTCGTCCGGGCGAATCCGGCCATGGCATCCCGATAGCTGCGGGCACACTCGCGAGCAGCGCTCGTGCGATCCGACGACGTGCGCGCGCCGATCGCGTCGGCGGCGATGGCGAAGCTGGCCACGAGTCGTGCGACGTCCCACTCCCACGGGCCGGGCAGGGTCTCGTCGAAGTCGTTGAGGTCGAACAGCAGACGACGCTCGGGCGAGGCGAACACACCCAGGTTCGAGAGGTGGGCGTCGCCGCACAGTTGTGTGGTGAGACCCGTCACCGGCATCACGGCGAGGTCGGCCGCCATGATCGCCGCTCCACCGCGATAGAAGGCGAACGCGCTCGCCCCCATGCGACCGTGGCGGATCGGGACCAGGTCGGTCGATCGCGCCCGGTCCTGTTCGAGCAACGTCTCGACCGGATCTGGGCGTTGCGGGGCCGGTGTCCAGCCGGCGAACGTGCCGCGGGGCACCTCACGACGCAGGGCGCGTGCGGCCTCGACGGTTGCGTCGCTCGCCTGGAGATGACGTTCGTCCTCGATCAGGGGATCGACATGTGTCATGGGTGCACCTCCGGGTCGGTGCGAACGTACCAGGGCCGTCACCACCCCCGACCGATCACCGGCGCCGATCGTCGCTCGGTCGCGCCCTGCCCCGGGATGTGCGTTAGCGTCTCGCCGCGCTCGCGACGGGGCGCCTGCCGGAGGTCCGATGTCGACTGACCAACTCATCTTCCTGGTGGTCGTGGTGGCGCGCCTGGGCGTCCCGCTGCTGATCTTCCGGTTCCCGTTGCCGGCGATCGTCGCCGCGCTCGTCATCGACGCCGCCGATCAGACGATCTTCCAGAATTACACCGATCTCGAGCTGTCGAACTACCAGGGGTACGACAAGGCGCTCGACGTGTACTACCTGGCGATCGCGTACCTCTCGACGTTCCGGAACTGGACCGATCCGTTCGCGGCGCGAGTCGCCCAGGTCCTCTGGTACTACCGCCTGGTCGGGGTGGTCGCGTTCGAGCTCGCTCAGATGCGGGCGCTCCTGCTCGTCTTCCCCAACACCTTCGAGTACTTCTTCATCTGCTACGAGGTGGTCCGGCTGGCCTGGAACCCGGAGCGGCTGACGCACCGTCATGTGATCGGACTGGCGGCGTTCATCTGGATCTTCGTCAAGCTGCCACAGGAGTGGTGGATCCACGTGGCGCAGCTCGACTTCACCGACTTCATGAAGGAGGACGTGTTCGGGGTCACCGTCGACACGTCGTGGGGTGACGCGATCGGCGAGAACCTGTGGTTCATCGGTCTGCTGCTCGTCCTGGCGGTCGTCGTGGCGATGATCGTGCGTTGGGCGCTGCGGACCGCGCCGGCACCCGACTGGCCGGTGAGCGTCGACGTCGATCGCCATCCCGAGAGCACGCGCGTCAGCGCGGTCCCGCAGGAGGTCCACGTGCGCGAGTGGGACCTCCTGGAGAAGGTCCTGCTCACCTCCCTGATCGCCGTCATCTTCGGCCAGGTGATCCCGAACACCGAGTCCACCCCCTTGCAGATGACGATCACGGTGTCGATCATCGTGGTCGCCAACGCCGTGGTGAGCCTGTGGATGACGCGTCGTGGCCGGTCGTGGGAGACGACCGGGAAGCAGTTCGTCGCGATGGTCGGCGTCAACGCCGTGATCGCGCTGGCGTACTTCACGCTGCTCCGTCGCGACGAGGTCAACGAGGCCGCGGCGGTCTTCTTCCTGCTGCTGCTCACCATGATCGTCACGTTCTACGATCGGTACCGCCCGCTGCGGAGCGCCGGATATCCCCCGATCGGCCGGCGCGCCGAGGCATGACCGCCGACGCGTCGCTCACCTGGATCGGCCACGCGACGACGTTGCTCGAGCGGTCCGGCTTCCGGGTGCTGACCGATCCGCTGCTGCGACGTCGGGTGGCTCACCTCCGACGCCGTCAGGGGCCAGATCCGGCGACGCCCGAGGTCGACGTCGTCATCCTCTCCCACGCCCACATGGACCACCTCCACGTCCCGTCGTTGCGCCGGCTCGCCGCCGACACACCGGTCATCGCACCGCGAGGGACGGCTCGGTTGCTCCGTCAAGCGGGTCGTCGCGAGATCATCGAGGTGACGGTCGGTGATCGTGTCGACGTCGGGCACGCGACGGTGACGGTGTTGCCTGCCGATCACCCTGGTGGGCGGGGACCGCACAGCCGCATCGCCGCCGAGCCGGTCGGCTTCGTGATCGAGATCGCCGGCCACCGCACGTACTTCGCCGGAGACACGGACCTGTTCGACGAGATGGCCGATCTCGGCCCCGTCGACCTCGCCCTCCTCCCGATCTGGGGTTGGGGCCCGTCGATCGGGGTGGGCCACCTCGACCCCGAACGGGCCGTGGAGGCTGCCGAGCGCATCCGACCCGGCCTCGTCGTCCCGATCCACTGGGGGACGTTCGCGCCCGAGGACCTGCGTCGGCGACCCCCGGCATGGCTGGGCGCACCGGCGGAGCAGTTCGAGCGGGCGCTCGGAAGCTCCGATGTCACGGCGCGCGTGCTCCATCCCGGCGACCGGACGCAGCTCTGACCCGCGTCGGCGCCGATCAGGGGCGCGTCGCCCAGGCGGTCGGGAGGTCCGCGCCGCCCTCCCTCGTCCATCGAACGCCCATCTGGAGGCGCAACGGCGTCGGCGCGATCGGTCCGGCGGCCAACATCTCGCCCATCCGATGGGCGCGAGCCTCGGCGATCAACGATGCAGGGACGTGGGAGAAGACGGTCGCCAGCTCGTCGAGGTCGCTCGCCGAGTTGACGCGCATGAGCAGGAGGTTGTCGCATTGCGACAGCACGTTGCGATGGATCTTCTGCGGCCGCTGCGTCGACAGCAGGAGGTAGATCCCGTACTTGCGACCCTCGCCGGCGATCCAGAGCGCGAGATCGGTCACGGCCTGCTCGAGACGGGTGCCGGCGTCGGGTGGGCACACGTTGTGGGCCTCGTCGATCACCACCGAGACGGCGCTTCGATCCGGGCGGCGTCGGAGCCTCCCGAGCAGCGCCAGCGACACGACCGAGCGCTCGTACGCGGTGGCCAACGAGCCCGTGTCGAGAATCAGCACACGGTGGTCGCGCCCCCGGCCCACCAGTGACGGCTCGTCGGACCGCGCCCAGACGGACCACTCGGCGAGGCCGAGGTTCGCGATGCGTTGGGCCAGGTGCCTGCTCGCCTCGTCGAAGCGGCCGAGGAGCGAGGAGATGATGTCCTCGACGTCGTAGGACGCGTCGCCGAACGCGGCGGTCGCCTCGACGAGCGCGTGGTACTGGTCCGGGTCCGCGATCGGGTCGAGCTGCATCGTGAGCGCCTGCTCGTGCAGCGTCAGGTCGGAGAGGTGGATCGTCAGGGGCAGATCGCCGTGTCGCGCGCTCGCGACGGCGACGTCGGCGCGTTCGGGGTAGGTCGTGTTGAGTGTGGCGTACTCGTCCCGCGTCATCGGGGTCCTCGCGAACCGGTTGATCGCGGCGCGAGGGGACACCTTGCCGAGGTTGACGTAGTCGGAGTTCGGGTCGACGATGATCACCGGGAGCTCGGTCTCGTACAGCAGCCGTTCGAGAACCACGCCCAGCGAGAACGTCTTCCCCGATCCGGACTGGCCGCACATGAACGTGTGGCGGGCGAACCCGGCGGCCTTGAGCCGCGCCGGTACGGTCGACGATCGCAGGGTGCCGATCTCGAGCCCGGCACCGTCGCCGAGGACACGGTCGTGGTAGCCGGCGATCGACGCGTCGTCCGCACGCTCGAGGCCCGCCTCGTCGAACGGGACGACCTCGCCGCCGTCGAGGGCTCCGAGCACGACCCCGGAGCCCTCGACGATCCGGACCGACAGGTTGACGCGCGCCCCGTGGACCTGGTCGATGCCGAGCTCTTCGGTGTCGACGTCGACGGTCACACCTTGATGGGTCCTGGCGGTCAGGGCGTGCACCTGCACGAGCACCCGAGCACCTGCCGGAGTGGTCACGATGAGCAACCCACCGGGCTCGACGCCGAGGTCGAAGTCGGCCACGAACTCGACCTCGCGACCGTTGACCGACCACGCCGTGCTGGCCGGACGGAGCCGCTCGACGATCTGGGAGCGGGTCGCCATCGTCGCGGATCGATCGATCATGCGCGGGATGCTAGACCGGCTCCAGCACCTCGGCCGGCGCAACGGCCTCCCGCTCGGCGACCGCGTCGCCGTAGAGGAGCGTCATGGCGATCGCCGCGAACGGCACGGTGAGGGCGTACACCAGGACGGTCAAACCGGAGAAGAGCCACAGCGGGACGCTGCTGGCAACGATCAGGAGCAGCAGCGCGATCCCCAGTGCGACGAGCGCGATCGCACTGTTGAGGGCGGCGACCACGATCGCCGTGTGCGCCCATCGCCCGCGTACGAGCTGCGAGCTCCGATCGAGCGCCTCCCGTCCAGAGCGATCGTCGTACATGACCGCTTGGGGCACGAACTGGTAGCGGACGAGCTGTCGGATGCCCCAGGGGGCGCCGACGAACGAGACGAGCAGGGCGAACACGATCGCGAACGAGCGGATGAACGCCGAGGCCAGATCGAGGCGCCGCGCCCAGGTGGTGCGGACGGCATCGATCGCTGCCGGGAACCCCCGGTCGTCCCCGTCGAGGTAGGCGGCGACGGCCGCGCCGACGATGACGAACGCCGCGACGTTGGCGATGCTGCCGACCAACGCGGCGAGCACGATGCTGGTCCCGCTCGCCTGCCCCGCCAGCGACACGAGGGACGACACGAGCGGGATGGCCTGGACGACTGCCGACAGCATCCCGGTGACGATCGCCGCGGGCACGTAGACGAGACCGAACAGGATGTAGATCGCGGGCGAGCGCCGATAGGTCTCCGCCGCCGCTCGAACGATCTGTCCGGCGCGGCGTCGTCGCACGACGGGCTCGGGGTCGACGCGCGACCAGTCGGTTCGCGCGGCGAGGAACCTGGCGAGGAGCGCCACGAGGAGGAGGCCGATCACGAGGCGCAGTGGTGAGACGGTGAAGGTGATCAACGCCTCCGATCCGCGCTCGACGACGCCGCAGAAGACGTCGATGACCTCGCCGGCGGCCGAGTCGCCAGCGGGGATGACGACGCTGCTCGACCGGAGATCCTCGAACCACGGGGCCGGCTCGAGCCAGCGGGCCTTCGCTGCCGGTCCGGTGGGTCCGTTGAACGCCCCGTTCTGTCGCTCGCCCCATCGGCCGTCGTACTCCAGCCAGGCGAGTGGGTCATCTGGGTCGCTGACCGCGTCGGGGAGGACGACCACGTCGGGTGCGACGCGCTCGGACGGCCCGTCGGTGTCGTCGCACCCGAATCCCTCGCTCCCCGACCTTCCCAGATAGAGCGCCGAGCCGAAGTAGCTCGCGTGGGACCTCGACGACGAGTACACGACCGGGTGATCGCCGTCCTTGGAGAGCTTTGCGTCGTCCCACGCTGCGCGCTCACCGCCCGAGTGCTGGGAGTAGCCCACGGCCACCGGTTCACCGCGCAGTGCGTCCTCGACCGACGACGCCTCGAACTTCAGCGTGATGCCCTCCCAGTCGCTCTCGTGCTTGTTGTTCCAGTCGTTGAAGTACCAGTAGAACCAGTACTGGAGGAACAGCAGCCCCGGCTCGTCCGGCTGCTGGACGACGTGGGCGTACACGGTGGGCGTGAACGCGGCGGCGTACTTGTGGAAGTCGCGCTCGTAGATGCATCCCGGGGCGAGGGGTGTCCCGGGGAAGTCGAGGAAGAATCCCTCGCCGAGCTCGAACACGTCGCGCGCTCCGGGACCGCGCATGACGGTGGGATTGTCCGGGCCGAGCTGGCGGAGAGCGATCTCGGGGTTGTCGAGCACGATCTCGACGGGCATGGGAACGAAGGGTTCCCCCTCGGTGTCGCAGGGAAGGTCCTGCTGCTTGACCATGATGATCGGTGCGAACCGGTCCGCCAAGGCGCGTGCGGCCGGATCCACGTCGTTCCCTGGTGGGGCGGGGGTGGCGTGGGCGACGCTCCCGAGCAGCACCGCGATCGCGGCGACGCCGACCGGGAGGAACACGAGACGCCGAGGGTGCGCTCGACGGTGGGGAGGCCCGGCCATCCGGGCAGCCGCCGTTGCGACGGCGGCGAACAGCAACCACGTTGGCGTCACGGCGTCCCCTCCTGACCCGCAGGAGGCGGGTAGCGGAACGATACTGCCGGGACGTCCGTCGGCGGATCTCACGAGCGGATCGACGTCGGCTCTAGGATCCCGCCGATGCCGGGCAGGGCCCGAAGCGCAGATCGAAGCCTGTGGAGGGCCGATGGAAGTCGAGCAGCTCGGCGATCTCGAACGACGACTCGACGCCGCGCCCCACACGGCACCGATCGGTGACCGGTTCTCGCGGATCTTCGCGTCGTCGCCCGACGAGGCACGGCAGCGGAGGCCGGCCGACGCAGCGCTGCTCGTGGGCGCGATCGTCGCCGTCGCGCTCAGCGGCTGGGCCGGCGAGGTGGGCGGCGGGATCGAGCAATGGGTGCAGGACATCGTCAGCTCGGCCCCGGAATGGGTTCGCTCGCTGGCGACTGCCGTGTTCGTCGCGTCGGGCCTGATCGTCCTCGGCATGCTCGTCCTGATCGTGTCGCGCTCGCGATGGGCACTCGCCCGAGACGCGCTCGCGGCGGTGGCGATCACCATCGTGGGCGCGCTCGTGCTGTCGCGTTGGGTCTCGGGGCAGTGGCCGGATGTCCTGCCCGAGCTCACGACGTCCGATCGTCGTCCTGCGTTCCCCGTCATCCGCGTCGCCATCACCGTGGCGGCTCTCGCCATCGTCCGTCCCTCGTTGACGGCCCCCGTGCGTCGGTTCGAGCGCTGGGTGGTCTGGTCGCTGGTCGTCTCGGCGCTCATCCTCGGCCACGCCACCCTCACCTCGGCGGTCGGCGGCTTCGCCCTGGGTGTGGCCGGAGCGGCCGCCGTGCGGCTCGTCTTCGGGACCTCGGTCGGTATCCCGACGCTCGATCGCATCGCGGCATCCCTCGTCGATC
>DATHUU010000117.1:0-6594 GCA_035461925.1 Ilumatobacter sp. | reverse complement strand
GGCGTCGACTGCGAGTACCACGCGTACGCGGGCGAGGGGCACGGTTTCCGGCGCGCCGACACGATCGAGCATCAGCTGACGAGCGAGCTCGCCTTCTACCAGCGAGTGCTCGGGCTCGGCTGACGAGCGAGCCCGCCTGCTCCCAGCGGGTGCTCCGGCCCGGCTGGACGGCCGACGTCACGTCAGGCGGGTTGTGGCACGCCGGTGAACTCCTGGAGCCGGACGCCGAACGACTCGACTCGGCGGAGGAGGTCGAGCGTCGGCAGCGTCGCGTCGCCGGTGAGCACCAGCCCCGGAGGGATCACCCCGTCGGCGAGGGCGGTCACGAACGCCGCCGCGACCGCCGCGGCCGCGGTTCCGACGAGTTCGGCCACACCAGCGACGAGGCAGAGCCTGGCACCGGTCGGGTCGGCACCGCGCAGCTCGACGCGGAGCGCTCCGACGCCGCCCTCGGGATAGGGCGGACGCAGCATCGGGAGCCAGGCGGTGAACCGGTCACGACGGCGAGCCGAACGACGCGCCGAGATCCGCTCGACCTCGGGGAACGCCCGGTGCAACAGCAGCGGCGACGCGATCCGGGCGCGATAGCTGTCCTTCGCTCCCACCGGCTCGGGGAACCAGCACAGCTCGCGGCCGCTGCCGCCCACGTGATCGACCCACGCACCGTCGCGCCAGGTGGGCGACAGCCCCGACAGGGACCGGTGGTGCGCCCGTGCGCACGTCGGCCCGGCGGTGCCGTGGATGGCGACGTGGATCTCGTCGACCGTTGCGAACGACGATGCGAGCTGGCGAGCGACCAGACCGGAAAGACCCGGAGACATCGCCGCACCCAGGACGAGGGACCGGTTCGCCCCACCGAGGTTCAGATCGAGGAGCGCGACCGTGTCGTCGAGCGAGTCGCCGACCGTGACGACGTGCAGATCACGATCGAGCAGGCCGACGACCGCCGGAGCGTGCGGCCCGCCGTGAGCGAGGACGACGATGTCGCCGGGCGTCACCCCGGTGACCGCGGCCCAGCGCGAGTCGTGCACGATGACCGGCCGCCGGTGGAGCATGCGAACGAGCCGCTGGGCCACGACGCCACGGCCGACCACGTGCACGGCGGGGTGGACGGCGGGGTGGACGGCGGGCACCGTGGTCTCACCGGGCATGAGCACTCATCGCCGGTCGGGCGGCAGCTCGAGCGGGCGCCAACCACCGTGCTGGGGGGGCACCCCACCCGAACCCCTGATCCGGATCCCCGCTGCTGCCACGCCGGCCATCATCAGCACGGCGAGGATCCGGCGGAACAGCTTCACGGCCGGGATCCTACTGATCGGAGGCGGCGGACGAGACCGACCAGCCCTGCGCCACGTGCCGTCTCGGGTCCCCGAGGGACGGTCGGGCACGACGAGTACCGGGTGGGGCTAACAAGAATCGAACTTGTGACCTCCGCCTTATCAGGGCGGCGCTCTAACCGACTGAGCTATAGCCCCGGCAGGGATGCGAGGCTATCGCCGCCGGTGCGAATTCCCCAACCGCTCCCCGACGGCGGTCGGCCTGACCGTCGGTGCGGCCGAGGTCAGTCGTCGACCGACCAGTCAGCGCCCGCCGCGGCCGGCGTCGGCTCGGGCTCCGGCTCCGCCGCCTCCTCGACCGGGTCGGGGTCGTCGTCGACGTCCCACTGCTGGGCCGGCGCCACCGCGCCGGCCGCGGCCGCGCCGTGGCGGACGACGTAGCGGCGCGTGGAGGTCACCGTGCGCTCCACGACCTCCTCCTCGAGCACGGTGAGGCGGACACCACCGATGATGTCGCTGACCAGGTTGAACACGGTCGCGAGCAGGACGAGGCCGCCCGTCATGGCGACGACACCGAACAGCCCGATGATCCAGGCGTTGTGGAAGATCTCGCCGCCCTTGAGCTCGAACGTCTCCCAACCGAACTGGGTGAACCATCGTTCGATGTTGTCGAGCGTGCCGGTGCTCTCGGCCACGCGCCACAGCAGGACACCCGACGTGAGCGCGACGAGGTAGGCGACGAGGCTGAACAGCAGCGCGACCTTGAAGGTGCTCCACGGGTCGATGTGGCGCAGGACCCTGGTGACTCGTCGGACCCGCGGCTTGCGGCCCGGGGCCCGCAACCCGGCACTCCGAGCGTTCGAGGGGACCGCCGTCACGTGATCGGCCCATGATGTCGTCGGGACCGTCGACGGCGCGACGGGCTGGTTCGACGCAGCCGGAGCGGGCGCGGCCGCCGGGGTCATCGCCGGTGCGGCCGCCTGCCTCGGGCTCGAGGCGGCAGTCCGGTTCGACGCCTGACCGGGGACGTCGACCCTCGCCGGCAGCGTCGGTGCCGCGACCGGCGGATGCTGCGCCGTCGGCTCCTCGGTCGCGGACACGATCTCGGGGAGCTCGTACGGTTCATCGGGCGTGGCGTCGCGGACGTCGGCTGGGGACGACGTCCGCTTCGTCCCGGAGAAGATCTGGTCGAGCGCGTCCGACAACCGTTTGGACGCATCGCCGTCGTTGCTCACCGAACCGAGTGTAGGCAGCCGTCACGGCGCGTCGGTGGCGCGCGCCGTGGCCCGCTGACCGTCGACCTCGACCACCACCGTCACCTCGTCCCCGTACTCCGACCACGACACCAACACACCACCGTTCGCCGCTGCGAGCCCCGCGGCGCCCGCCCGGCCGCTGGTCACCCCGGCCAGGGCCGCTGCATCGGCGGCGGCACGCGCCCGCTGTCGGTCGACGAGGCCCTCGAGCACCGGCTCGACTGCGAGCAACACCGCGGCCGTGAACGCCACACCGACGAGCACCGTCACCACCAGCATCGAACCCCGATCGCGCACGACCACCTCCGAGGATCGGGCCGACCCGGGTCGGGTCGGTCACGTTCGGGCAGCGGTGCTGCGATCGGGCCCGACGTCGCGGGCGGCTCGTCAGGCCTCGTCGCCGTCGACGGCGATGATCGGGGCGACGGACGCGACGGTCTGGCCGTCGTCGAGGTTCATGATCCGGACTCCCGTCGCATCGCGACCCTGCGAGGAGATCTGGCGGACGTCCATCCGGATGGTGACGCCACCCGAGGACACGGCCACGATCTCGTCGTCCAGGCCGACCATGAACGCCGCCGCGACGAAGCCCTTCTTGCCGGTGAGCTTGATGCCGCGGACACCCTGCCCGCCACGACCCTGCCGGTTGAACTTGTCGAGCTGCGTGCGCTTGCCGTAGCCACCATCGGTCATGACCAGGATCGCGGTGTCGTCCCGGGCGACGTCGCACGACACGACCGCGTCGTCGGCGTTCTTGAGCTTCATGCCACGGACACCCGCTGCGCTGCGCCCCATCGGGCGGACGTCGTCCTCGCTGAAGCGGATCGTCATGCCGCCCTTGCTCACCATGAAGATGTCGTCGTCGCCGCCGGTCTCGATGACCTTGACCAGCTCGTCGTCGTCCTTCAAGCCGATCGCGATGATGCCATCACGACGGGACGAGTCGTAGGCGTCGAACGTCGTCTTCTTGACCGTGCCCTTCTTGGTGGCGAAGAACAGATAGCGGTCGCCCGCGAACTCGCGGGTGTCGATGATCGCCTGGATGTACTCGTCGGCCTGCAACGGCAGCAGGTTCACGATCGGCATGCCCTTGGCGGTGCGCTCGCGCTCGGGGATGTCGAGCGCGCGGAGCCGGTAGACCTTGCCGCGGTTCGAGAAGAACAGCAGGTGAGCGTGCGCCGTCGTGAAGATCACGTGGCGGACGATGTCGTCGGCCTTGAGCTTGCCGCCGCTGACGCCGCGGCCGCCGCGCCCCTGCGACTTGAACGCGCTCGCCGGCACCGCCTTCACGTACTGGGCGTGCGTCATGACGATGACGAGCTCCTTGTCGTCGACGAGGTCCTCGATCGACATCTCACCGTCGTCGTAGGTGATCTCGCAGACGCGGGGCTGCGCGAACGCCTCGCGGATCGCGGCCAGCTCGTCCTTGATGACCTGACGGAGCTTGGCGTCGTCGGCCAGGATCGACTCGAGCTCGGCGATCAGCTCGTGCTTCTCGGCCAGCTCTCGATCGAGCTCGATCCGCGCCAGGCGGGTGAGGCGCCCGAGCGGCATGTCGAGGATGTACTCGGCCTGCACCTCGCTGAACTCGAACGGCTCTGCCATGAGGCGCGTGCGGGCGTCGGATCGGTCGTCGGACGCGCGGATCGTGGCGATGATCTCGTCGATGACGTCCAACGCCTTGAGGAGACCCTCGAGGATGTGCGCCCGATCGCGCGCCTTCTTCAGACGGAACTCGGAGCGGCGGGTGACGACCTCGATCTGATGGCTGACGTACCCCTCGAGCGCCGTCTTCAGGTTGAGCGTGCGCGGCACGCCACCGACGAGCGCCACCATGTTGATGGAGAAGCTCGTCTGCAGCTGGGTCATCTTGAACAGGTTGTTGAGCACGACGTTGGCGTTGGCGTCGCGCTTCAGCGTGATGACCAGGTTCGTCTCGCCACCTGCCGAGCCGTCGTTGACGTCGCGGATGCCATCGAGGTCGCCGTTGTCGACGAGCTCCTGGATGCGGCCGGCGATCGCCGACACGCTCGTCTGGTAGGGCAGCTCGGTGACGACGATCTCGTAGGCGCCGGTCTTGCCCTCCTCGATGGTCGCCTTGGCGCGCATCTTCACCGATCCGCGTCCGGTGCGGTAGGCGTCGATGATGCCGGCCCGGCCGAGGATGTACGCCCCCGTCGGGAAGTCGGGCCCCCTCACGAACTGCATGAGCTCGTCGACTTCGGTGTCGGGGTGGTCGAGCATGTGGATCGTGGCGTCGATGACCTCGCCGAGGTTGTGCGGCGGGATGTTGGTCGCCATGCCGACGGCGATGCCCTGGCTGCCGTTGACGAGCAGGTTCGGGAAGCGGGCGGGGAGCACCTCGGGCTGTTCGGTGGAGCCGTCGTAGTTCGGGATCATGTCGACGGTGTCCTCGTCGATGTCCGCCAACAGCTGCATCGCCAACGGGTGGAGGCGGCACTCGGTGTAGCGCGAGGCGGCGGGCCCGAAGTCCGGGGAACCGTAGTTGCCGTGGAAGTCGATCAGGGGGTGCCGCAGCGAGAACGGCTGGGCCATGCGGACGAGGGCGTCGTAGATCGCGCTGTCACCGTGCGGGTGGAAGCGGGCCATCGTGTCGCCGGCGACGCGGGCGCACTTGACGAACGGTCGGTCCGGGCGGAAGCCCTGGGTCTCCATGTCCCAGATGATCCTGCGGTGCACCGGCTTCAGGCCATCGCGCACGTCGGGCAGGGCCCGGGACATGATGACCGACATCGCGTAGTCGAGGAAGGAGTTCTCCATCTCCTCCTGGAGCGCGATCGGCTGGATCGGGCCGCGCTCCTCCGGGCCGTCGCCGTCACCAGTCGTGGGCGGATCGATGGGTGGGGTGGTGTCAGACATGTGGGTTCATCCAGTTCGAGACGTTCGGGTCGGCGTCAGAAATCGAGGTTGCGGACGTCGCGGGCGTTGGTGGTGATGAACTCGCGGCGGGACTCGACGTCGTCGCCCATCAGCACGCTCATGATCAGGTCGGCCTCCGCGGCTTCCTCGACGGTGACCTGCAGCAGGGTGCGGGTCTCCGGGTCCATCGTGGTGGACTTGAGCTCCTGCCAGTCCATCTCGCCGAGACCCTTCAGGCGCTGGAACTCCTTCTTGTGGTTCGGCCGCTCGGCGAGGAAGCGCATTTTGGCGACCTCGTCCTTCAGGTACACCTTCTCCTTGCCGACCTCGGTGGAGAACAGCGGTGGCTGGGCGATGTAGACGTAGCCGGCCTCGACCATGTCACGCATCTGCCGGAAGAAGAAGGTGAGCAGCAGCGTGCGGATGTGGCTCCCGTCGACGTCGGCGTCGCAGAGGGCGATGATCTTGTGGTAGCGGGCCTTGGAGGCGTCGAACTCCTCGCCCACCCCGGCGCCGATCGCGGTGATCAGCGCTTGGATCTCGTTGTTCTTCATCATCTTGTCGATGCGGGCCCGCTCGACGTTGAGGATCTTGCCGCGGATCGGGAGGATCGCCTGGGTGCGCGGGTCACGGGCGTTGACGGCCGACCCGCCGGCGGAGTCACCCTCGACGATGAAGAGCTCGGACTCGTCGGCGTTCTTCGACGAGCAGTCCTTCAGCTTGTCGGGCATGCCTGCCCCCGACAGCGCCGTCTTGCGGCGGATGGCGTTGCGGGCGTTCTTCGCGGCGACGCGGGCCTGGGCGGCGGCGAGCGACTTCTTCACGACCTTGTTGGCCTCGGTCGGGTTCTCTTCGAGCCACTCGCCGAGCCGCTCGTAGGTGATCTTCTGCACGAACGACCGCATCGGGACGTTGCCGAGCTTCGCTTTCGTCTGGCCCTCGAACTGCGGTTCGCGCAGCTTCACCGAGATGATCGCGGTGAGCCCCTCGCGGATGTCCTCGCCGGTGAGGTTCGGGTCCTTCTCCTTGAGCTGGTTCTTGTCGCGCGCGTACTTGTTCATCGCGTTGGTGAGTGCGGTGCGGAAGCCCTCGACGTGCATGCCGCCTTCGATGGTGGAGATGCCGTTGGCGTAGCCGTGGATGCCCTCGTGGTAGCCGGTGTTCCACTGGAGGGCGATGTC
>DATHUU010000116.1:0-2857 GCA_035461925.1 Ilumatobacter sp. | reverse complement strand
GGCGGTACTACGTGCTCACGGCGGCGCTCGAGCTCGATCTGTTCGACACCCTCCAGCGGCTCGGGCCGGCGACCGTCGCCGAGGTCAACGCACAGCTCCACTGCTCGGAGGCGCACCTGCGGACGCTGCTGGACTCGGTCGTGTCGATGGGGCTGCTCGACCAGGTGATCGGGGTCTACGAGCTGAACGACACGGCGAAGCGATACCTGGTGAGCGACGGTCCGGCGTCGATGGCGTCGCTCGTCCCGATCGCGCCCGGCCCGCACGAGAACTGGACACGCCTCGCTGACACCGTCCGGCACGGCCGGCCGGCGACCCCGATCGAGGTCGATCCCGCGGCGTTCTACGTGCCGCTCGTCGAGGGCACGTTCACGACGATGTACCGCAGCGCCATGCGGTCGGACCTCAAGCTGCGGTACTCGGCGATGCGCGCACCCCGCGTGCTCGACCTCGGCGCGGGCGGTGCCCCGTGGTCGATCGCGATCCTGCACGCGAACCCGGGCGCGACGGCGGTCGTGAACGACCTGCCGGGTGTCGTCGACGTGGCCGCCAGGAAGTGCGCGGAGCACGGTGTCGTCGAACGGGTCGAGCTGCGCGAGGGAGACTTCCACGAGATCCAGATCGAGCCGTCCGCGTACGACGTCGTGGTGCTCGGCCACGTCTGCCGGACGGAAGGGGAGGAGCGGGCTCGGCACCTCATCGGGCGTGCCTTCGCCGCGATGCGGCCGGAGGGCACGCTGATCCTCGCCGACTACTTCGTCGATCCCGAGCGCAAGATGAACCCGCACGCCGTGCTGATGGGCGCCACGATGATGGCCAGCACGGTGCACGGCAACGGCTTCACGACCGACGAGTACGCGGGCTGGATCCGTGACGCCGGGTTCGAAGCGGTGCGCCTGATCGAACCGATCGGCTTCCAGCAGCAGCTGGTCGCGTCCAAGCCCCGATCCACGAGTTGATCACCACCGAACAGGAGCACACCGATGGAACAGGTCGATCTGATCATCGACGGCTGGCAGGTCGTCACCATGAACGAGCACCGCGACATCATCCGCAACGGCGCTGTCGCCGTGCGCGAGGGCAGGATCGTCGCCGTCGACAAGGCGAGCGTGATCCACGCCGAGTACGCAGCGGGCCGCACGATCGGCGGTGACCGGTTCGTCGTGACACCGGGCATGGTGAACAGCCACATCCACGTCACCGGTGAACCGTTGACGCGGGGCTACGTCCCCGACGACACCCCGTTCGTCGAGAACGTGTTCATGTGGCTGTGTCCGCTCTACTCGGTGTTCACCGCCGAGGAGGAGCGCCTCTCCGGGCAGCTCGCCGCGGTCGAGATGCTGAAGTCCGGTACGACGTCGTTCCTCGAGGCGGGCACGATCCGCTTCCTCGACGAGGTGGTCGACGGGTTGCAGGAGGTCGGCATCCGTGGTCGCGTCGGCCGGTGGGTGTGGGACCTGCCGCCCGAGCCGTCGGTGTACCAGCAGCGCACCGACGAGGCCGTCGAGCACCTGCGCCGCCAGCTCGACCTCTACCCGGCCGGTCCGGACGACCGAGTGGGCGCGTGGTCGATCCTCGTCGGGCACACCACGTGCTCCGACCCGCTGTGGCTGGCGGCCCGGGAGCTGGCGACCGAGCGGGGAACCGGGTTCAGCTTCCACATGTCGCCGGCGATGCTCGACCCCGACGGTTTCATCGCCGAGTTCGGTCAGCGGCCGATGGTGCACCTCGCGGAGCTCGGTGTGCTCGGCCCCGACGTGGTGATGACGCACTGCGTGCAGGTCGACGACCGCGAGGTGGCGATCATCGCCGAGACCGGCGCCCACGTCGCCCACTGCCCGACGACCGCGCTGAAGGTGAGCTACGGCATCACCCAGGTCGGCAAGATGCCGGAGATGGCGATGGCCGGCATCAACGTCGCCATCGGCACCGACGGCAACAACGCGTCGAACTACTCCGACCTGATGCGGGCGACGTACCTCGTGGCGGGGCTCTTCAAGGACGCGCGCCAGGACCCGCAGATGTTCCCGGCCGAGACCGCCTACGAGATGGCGACGTTGGGCGGCGCCCGGGCGATGCAGCTCGACGATCACATCGGCTCGCTCGAGGTCGGCAAGCACGCCGACGTCGTCCTGCACGACACCGACCGTCCCGAGTGGCGACCGCTGCTCAACGTGATGAACCAGCTGGTGTGGTCGGCCGACGGCCGGGGCGTGCACACCGTCGTGGTCGGCGGCGAGGTCGTCGTCGAGGACGGCCGCATGACGACCATCGACGAGTCGGCGCTCTACGCCGAGGCGCAGCGGATGGGGGAGGCGATCACCGTGCGGTCGGGCCTCCCCGACAAGGCCAAGTACCCCACCCGCTGATTTCAGTTCGTGCCAGGCACGAACTGAAATGCTCGCCGTCAGCTCACTCGATGGTCCAGCCGTCGGGGAGCTTCGCGTCGCCGACGAGCTCGTGGGTGTCGGGGTCCTGCTCGATGCCCTCGAGATGCTCCCAGAGCATGAGCTGGTTGCCCCACGGGTCGAGGAAGGAGGCGTTGGCCCCACCGAACTCGGTCCAGAAGTGGTGGCGCCACAGCTCGGTGCCGCCGTTGGCGACGGCGCGATCCATGATCGCGTCCATCTCGTCGTCGTCGGAGACCAGGATCCACGCCCGCGTCGTGCGGCCGCCGTCGTGCAGGCGGGTCGGCTCGTGCGGGGCCTCCCCGAAGGGGTGCGGGCGGGCGTTCGCGGCGTTGTAGATGCCCATGTGGAGGTTGCCGGTCGGGCCCTGGCTGCCGTCGTCGAGCTTGAAGTTCTGCCCGGGGACGATGCGGTGGAACACCCCGGGAATGCGCTCTTCGATCTCCCAG
>DATHUU010000115.1:0-2574 GCA_035461925.1 Ilumatobacter sp. | reverse complement strand
GCCCGGATGACGGCAACACCTGTGCGCATCGGCCTTCTGGGCTGCGGCAACGTCGGATCGGCGTTCGTGAGCCTCGTGGAGGCGCGCCGGACCGACATCGCCGCCCGCCACGGGATCGACCTCGAGATCCGGCGCGTCGCGGTGCACAACCTCTCCCGGGAGCGTCCCGTCGAGCTCGCCGAGGGCGTCCTCACCCACGACGCCGCCTCGGTGGTCACCGATCCCGAGATCGACATCGTCGTCGAGGTCATCGGTGGCATCGAACCCGCCCGCCACCTCATCCTCGAGGCACTCGCGGCCAAGAAGCCGGTCGTCACCGCGAACAAGGAGCTGCTGTCCAACCTCGGCGCCGAGCTGTACGAGGCGGCCGGAGACGCCGGTGTCGACCTGCTCTTCGAGGCGGCCGTCGCCGGCGGCATCCCGCTCATCCGCCCGCTCCGCGAGTCGCTCGCCGGCGAGGACGTCACGCGCATCGTCGGCATCGTCAACGGCACCACGAACTACGTGCTGTCGCGCATGGCCGAGGAGCACATCACGTTCGGCGAGGCGCTGGCGGAGGCCCAGGAGCTCGGCTACGCCGAACGAGACCCGACAGCCGACGTCGAGGGCTACGACGCCAGCTCCAAGGCGGCCATCATCGCCTCGATCGCGTTCGGCGCCCAGGTCGTCGCCGGCGACGTCTACCGCGAGGGAATCTCGGGCATCACCCCCGCCGACCTCTCCTTCGCCGCGAGACTCGGCTACGTGGTGAAGCTCCTCGCCATCGCCGAGAAGTTCGACACCGCCGACGGCCTCGAGGTGGCGGTCCGCGTGCACCCGGCGATGGTCCCCGAACACCACCCGCTGGCGGCGGTGCGCGACTCGTTCAACGCGATCTTCGTCGAAGGTGCGGCGGTGGGCGACCTCATGTTCTACGGGCGCGGAGCGGGCGGTGATCCCACCGCGTCGGCGGTGCTCGGCGACGTCATCGACGCCGCGCTGAACCTCAGCAACGGGCGGGCGTCGCGCCTCTCCCGCTTGACCGAGGCCCACGTTCGCCCCATCGACGACCTCGCCTCCGAGTACTACATCAACCTCGACCTCGCCGATCGTCCCGGTGCCCTCGCGACGGTGGCGGGGGTGTTCGGCGACCACGGCGTGTCGATCCGGTCGATGGAGCAGGAGGGGCTCGGCGCCGAGGCCCGCCTCGTGTTCATCACCCACACCGCCAAGGAGTCCGACGTGCAGGCGACCCTCGCGGCGGTGCGCGACCTGGACGTCGTCGATCGCGTGGGCAGCGTCCTGCGGGTCGTCGGCTCCGACGAGGCCTGACGTGGCTCTCCGCTACGTCAGCTCCCGCGGAGCGGCGCCTCCGCTCGGGTTCGCCGACGTCCTCCTGGTGGGGCTGGCGTCCGACGGTGGGCTCTACGTCCCCGAGGAGTGGCCGAAGCTCGAGGTCGCCGACTCGTCCTCCGCATACGTCGACGTGGCCGTCGACGTCATGTGGCCGTTCGTCGAGGGATCGATCGAGCGCGACGCGTTCGCAGCGATGGTCGCCGACGCCTACGCGACCTTCGACCACCCCGAGGTCGTGCCGATGGTCGAGATGGGCGACGGCCTCCACCTGCTCGAGCTGTTCCACGGTCCGACCCTCGCCTTCAAGGACGTGGCGCTCCAGCTCGTCGGCCGGCTCTTCGACCACGTGCTCGCCGAGAGGGGCGAGCGGGTGACGATCGTCGGTGCCACCTCGGGCGACACCGGTTCGGCCGCCATCGAGGCCCTCCGGGACCGGGACGCCGTCGATGTCGTCATCCTCCACCCGAAGGGCCGGGTGTCCGACGTCCAGCGGCGGTTGATGACCACGGTCGACTCGCCGAACGTCCGCAACGTCGCCATCGAGGGCACGTTCGACGACTGCCAGGACCTCGTGAAGGCGATGTTCGCCGACGCGGAGTTCCGCGGTGCGCAGCGGCTGTCCGCGGTCAACTCGATCAACTTCGCCCGGGTGATGGCCCAGACCGTCTACTACGTCACCGCGCAGCGCCTGCTCGGCGGGCCGGTCTCCTTCGCGGTGCCCACGGGCAACTTCGGGAACGTCTACTCCGGCTTCGGGGCCATGCGCATGGGCGT
The DNA here is from genome assembly GCA_035461925.1 of Ilumatobacter sp. GTDB lineage: Bacteria > Actinomycetota > Acidimicrobiia > Acidimicrobiales > Ilumatobacteraceae > Ilumatobacter. The sequence continues at coordinate 465 of DATHUU010000115.1, read as the reverse complement.
GCCGATCCGCCAGCTGGTCATCGGCTCCAACCGGAACGACATCCTCACGCGGTTCCTGACGACGGGGACGATGGAGATCACCGAGGTCCACCCGACGCTCAGCCCGGCGATGGACATCCAGGTGTCGAGCAACCTGGAGCGCCTGCTCTTCGAGCTCGCCGGTCACGACGGTCCCCGCATCGCCGATCTGATGGCCGAGTTCCGCGGCGAGGGGAAGGTGACGTTCCCCCCCGAGCTGATCGACGCGGTGTCGGAGACGTTCAGCGGGGCCCGCGTCGACGACGAGGAGACGATGGCCGAGATGCGGCGGACCTTCGAGTCCGATGGTCTCGTCGTCGACCCGCACACGGCCGTCGGCCTCGCCGCCGCCCGCGCCGTCCGGCGTGACCGGTCCGTGCCGATGGTCGTGCTCGCGACGGCCCACCCGGCGAAGTTCCCCGACGCGGTCGAGGCGGCGACCGGTGT
>DATHUU010000114.1:0-1746 GCA_035461925.1 Ilumatobacter sp. | reverse complement strand
CGCCCGAGGAGTACCGGGGCGAGCGCCTGGCGCCGGAGCACCTACCCCGGGAGCAGCCGCAGGTCCCCGGCCACATCCCCGGGGCGGTGAACATCCCCTGGAGCAAGGCCGCGAACGACGACGGCACCTTCCGGCCTGCCGACGAGCTGCGCGCGCTGTACCAGGGGGCTGGCATCACGCCCGACCGGGGGACGATCGCCTACTGCCGCATCGGCGAGCGCTCGGCCCACACCTGGTTCGTGCTGCACGAGCTGCTCGGCTACCCGTCCGTCGAGAACTACGACGGCTCGTGGACCGAATACGGCTCGCTGGTCGGCGTCCCCGTCGAGCGCTGACCGGTGATGGGGAGCGCACTGGTCGCGCACGCCGATCTTCTCGTCGACTACGCGAACTGCATGGTGTCTGGGAGCTGATCTGAGCAGTCGGTCCGCTCTGCGTGACGAAATCCCCACAGCACGCGGGAACTGCCCTAGCATCGCGGACCGCGCCCGGTGTCCGGGCGCGACTCATCGAGTCCCGAGGGGGGATTGTCATGCGTGCACGACTGGTCGTGACCGCCTTGGTCGTGGCTCTCGCCGGTGTCGTCGCGGCACAACCGGCGGGCGGTCATCACGACGACGGCAAGGGGGAGATCAACGTCCCGCCGCTCGAAGCGATCGAGCATGAGCTCCTGAACGTCACCGCCGCCAACGCGGACGAGGACAGCAACGCCCCCAGGGGCCACGCTCCCTGCGTGCAGGGCATGGCGGCCGACACGTACCCGTGCGACCGCGTCGCCATGATGAGCCACCTGACGATTGGCGACCTCGGGCTCAGCTTCGCCAACGACATCTGGGGCTGGACCGACCCGCTGACCAAGCGCGACTACGCGCTGATCGGCGGCTCGGAGGGCACCGTCATCGTCGACATCTCCGACCCGAAGCGGCCCGACATCGTGGGCACGCTGCCCACGCACTCGTCGGCCGGCGGCCAGTTCTGGCGCGACATCAAGGTGTTCGACGACCACGCGTTCGTCGTGTCCGAGCACACCGGCCACGGCCTGCAGGTGCTCGACCTCACCCAGGTGCGCGGCGTCGCCGGTGATCCGGTCACCTTCACCGAGACGGCGCACTACGGGGCCTTCGGCAGCGCCCACAACCTCAACATCAACGAGGACACCGGCTTCGCCTACGCCGTCGGCTCGAACACGTGTGCCGGCGGCCTCCACATTGTCGACATCTCCGATCCGACCGCGCCGACAGGGGCGGGGTGCTTCGCGGATCACGACTACATCCACGACACCCAGTGCGTCGTCTACGACGGGCCCGACGTCGAGCACCGGGGTCGGGAGATCTGCTTCAACTCGGCGGCCCAGTTCACCGGCGACATCACGAACGTGTTCAACACCGTCTCGATCGTCGACGTCACCGACAAAGCCGACCCGGTGTCGCTCTCCCGCATCGAGTACCCCCGGTCGGGCTACAGCCACCAGGGCTGGCTGACCCCCGACCAGCAGTACTTCCTGCACAACGACGAGCTCGACGAGGAGCTCGGGCGGGTGCCCTCGACCACGACGCGGATCTTCGACGTCCGCGACCTCGACGATCCGTCGGTGCTGGCCGAGGTCGGCCACGGCACCACCTCGATCGGCCACAACCAGTACACCGAGGGCGACTACGTCTACGCGTCGAACTACACGTCCGGTCTCCGGATCTTCGACATCTCCGACGTGGCCGACGGCGTGCTGCCCTCCGTCGGGTACTTCGA
>DATHUU010000113.1:0-17707 GCA_035461925.1 Ilumatobacter sp. | reverse complement strand
AGGGGTACCACTGCGAGATCGGCGGCGACGCACACCCGTCGGCCGCGCCGCTGGTGCAGCTCGCTCACGCCCGCGCGCTGCGCGAGGAGTGGGTGCGCGCCGACGAGATCGAGCCGATCTACCTGCGCGCTCCGGATGCTCAGATCAACTGGGCGACGCGGGAGAGTCGGCCGTGAACGTGCTCGCGCGCACGCTCGCGCGTCAGGATCGCCCCGACCCGGCGGTGCTGCAGATCGAACCGATGCGGAAGCGGCACCTCCGCCAGGTGCTGGCGATCGAGGAGCGGGCATACCCGAAGCCGTGGTCGCGTTCGGTGTTCGAGAGTGAGCTCGACCAGGTCCGCGATCGGAGTCGCTATTACGTCGTCGCCCGAGCCGGACGCGCCGTCGTCGGCTACGCGGGCCTGTGGTTCGTGCGTGATCCGGATGGCGACCAAGCACATGTCACGAACATCGCCGTGGCGCCGGAGCACCGGCGCCACGGCGTCGCCCGGCGCGTGATGGTGCATCTCGCCGACGAGGCCATCCGGGCCGGTTGTGTCGCATGGACGCTCGAGGTGCGGGCATCGAGCACGGGCGCGCAGGAGCTCTACCGCCGATTCGGCTTCGCTCCCGCCGGGATCCGCAGGAAGTACTACGAGAACACCGAGGACGCGATCGTGATGTGGTGCCACGACCTTGATGGCGACGAGTACGCGGCACGGCTGGACGGATTGCGATGAGCGACCGACGCACGGTCGACGAGTCGACGTTGGTGCTGGGGATCGAGACGAGCTGTGACGAGACCGCAGCGGCCATCGTGATGGGTGGCAACGACGTGGTGTCGAGCGTCGTGGCGAGCCAGGTCGAGATCCATGCCGACTTCGGCGGCGTCGTGCCGGAGATCGCCTCGCGAGCCCACCTGGAGGCGCTCAACCCGGTGATCGCCCGCGCGATCGTGGAAGCCGGGATCGACGAGTCGAGGATCGACGCCGTGGCGTGCACGCACGGGCCCGGGCTCATCGGCGCGCTGCTGGTCGGGGTGTCGGCCGCGAAGGCGCTGGCGCTCGCCTGGGACGTGCCCTTCGTCGGCGTGAACCACCTCGAGGCACACCTCTACTCGGCCTTCCTGGAGGACCCGACGCTGGAGTTCCCGCTGGTGGTCCTGCTGGTCTCGGGCGGCCACACGATGCTGGTCGAGATGCAGGACCACGGCCGGTACCGGCTGCTCGGCCAGACGATCGACGACGCGGCGGGTGAGGCGTTCGACAAGATCGCCCGCTTCCTGGACCTCGGGTATCCCGGTGGGCCGGCGATCGACCGGGTGTCGATGAACGGCGATCCCGACTCGGTCCGGTTCCCGCGGGCGTTGACCGACGACCCGGACAATCTCGACTTCAGCTTCAGCGGTCTCAAGACGGCGGTCATGAACTACGTGCGCAAGCACCCCGACATCGCCTCGGCCGACGTCGCGGCCAGCTTCCAGTGGGCGGTCGTCGACGTGCTCGTGACGAAGGCCCGCCGTGCCGCCCGGATCGTGGGGGCGAAAGGCATCGTGCTCGGCGGTGGTGTGGCGGCGAACTCGTTGCTGCGCGAGGAGCTCCTCGGCGCCTGCGCCACCGATGGTGTACGTGGTTTCCTCCCGAGCCGGGCGATGTGCACCGACAACGCGGCGATGATCGCAGCGGCGGGCTGGTACCGGCTGCGGTCGGACGGGGCGACCGACCTCTCCGGCGGTGCGTTCCCGAATCTCAAGCTCCCGCTGGTCGGCGGAACCACCCCCTGAGCCGCCACCCGGCCCGCCACCTGAACCGCGGGTGAACGGAAGCTGAACAACACCTGCTCACGGCGGGCCCCACCCCCGCAACTGTTCAGGCACCGTTCACCCGAAGGCTCCCGTTGCGTTCACGTGGCCTCCGTAGCGTCTCGCCCCGAGGCCGAACGTCTCGTTTCCGTGAACACCGCCGAATGGAGCAGAACCGCGTGAAGATCACCCCCAAGCGCTACGCCGCCGCCGCGATCGTCGCATCGCTGGCCCTCGCCGCCTGCGGCGGCGACGACGATGACGAGCCCGCCGCCGAGGCGCCGGCCGGCGAGGAGCCCGCCGAGGAGCCGATGGACGAGCCCGCCGAAGAGCCCGCCGGAGACGATCTCTCCGGTCTCTCCGGCAGCGTGTTCGTGTCCGGTTCGTCGACGGTCGAGCCGATCTCGATCGCCGTCGGCGCCGCCTTCGGCGAGCTCGCCCCTGGCGTCGCCCTCAACGTCGAAGGCCCGGGGACGGGCGACGGGTTCGCCAAGTTCTGCAACGGCGAGAGCGACATCTCCGACGCCTCCCGGCCGATCAAGGCCGAGGAAGCCGAGAACTGCGCCGCCAACGGCATCGAGTTCATCGAGCTCAAGGTCGCCGTCGACGGTCTGTCGGTCATCACGTCGGCCCAGAACGACGCCGTCGAGTGTCTCTCGTTCGTCGACCTGTACGCCCTGCTCGGCCCGGACGCCGTCGGCATCGACAACTGGGCCGACGCCAGCGAGCTGGCCGACGGCTACGCGGCGACGGTCACCGATCTCGGTGCGGTCAACACCCCGTACCCCGACGCCCCGCTGACGGTCACCGCTCCCGGCGAGGAGTCGGGCACCTTCGACAGCTTCGTCGAGATCGTCATCGAGGAGGTCGGCGGTGCCCTCGGCGCCGAGGACCCGAACGTCCGCATCGACTACACGGCGAGCCCGAACGACAACGTCATCATCGAGGGCATCGCCGCCAACCCGACCTCGCTCGGCTGGGTGGGCTTCGCGTTCGTCGAGGAGAACCTCGACGTCGTCAAGCCGCTCCAGGTCGACGGCGGTGGCGGTTGCGTCGAGCCGACGCCCGAGACGATCGCCAGCGCCGAGTTCCCGATCGCCCGTGACCTGTTCATCTACGTGAACGCGGGCAAGGCCGAGGAGAACCCGGCACTCGCCGCGTACGTCGACTACTACGTCACCACCGGCATCACCGAGCTCGTCGGCACCGGTGACGGGCAGGTCCCGTACGTGCCGCTCACCGCTGACAGCGTCGCCGAGGCGCAGAGCGTCTGGGCAGCCCGCGAGACCGGTACCCGCGAGGGCTGATCGTGAACAGTCCGGTGGGTGGCGGGGCGGATCGCCCCGCCACCCACCGGGCGTGACGGCCCGAATCCACCACTCCCGCAGGAGCTGACGTCCGACCATGTCCACCACCATCACGGAGTCCGACCTCACCACCGCCCCGAAGCGCCGACACGCGGACACGGGTGCACGTTGGGCGTTCCGCGCCGCGGCCGTGTCCACGTTGGCGATCACGGTGCTGATCATCCTCACGCTCGCCGTCGATGCGTGGGACTTCCTCGTCAAGCTCGGCGACGACGAGCACGACGGCTTGACCGTGCTCTGGGACCTCGGCTGGTTCCCGCGGCGCGGGCTGTTCGACATCGCCACCCTCGTCCTCGGCACACTGATCGTGACCGGCATCGCGATGATCGTCGCCGCACCCCTCGGGCTGGGCGTCGCCGTCTATCTCGCCGAGTACGCCCCGGCGCGATTCCGCAAGATCGTCAAGCCGGTCATCGAGGTGCTCGCCGGCGTGCCGAGCGTCGTCCTCGGGTACTTCGCGATCGCCTTCATCAACCCCGAGATCATCACCAGGGTGTTCAGCGGTGCCAACCAGGCGTTCACCCTCGCCGCGGCAGGCATCGCCGTCGGCATCCTGACGATCCCGATCATCGCGTCGGTCGCCGAGGACGCACTGCGAGCGGTCCCGATGTCGTTGCGGGAGGCGTCGTACGGCCTCGGTGCCGAGCGGCTCCAGTCCACCTTCCGGGTGGTCTTGCCCGCCGCGATCTCGGGGATCGTGGCGGCGCTGATCCTCGGCATCTCGCGGGCGATCGGCGAGACGATGGTGGTGGCCATCGCCGCCGGTGCGGTCGGTGGCGGACTCCGGAGCTACGACCCGCTCCAGCCGGGCCAGACGATGACGGCCGCGATGGCGGCGCTCGGCTTCGGCAGCGACCAGGTCGCTGGCGACAACCTCGCCTTCCAGAGCCTCTACTTCGTCGGTCTCCTGCTCTTCGTGATCACCCTGTTGCTCAACGTCGCCAGCGGATGGCTCGTGAACCGCGTGAGGGAGGTCTACTGATGGCCCTCTCGACCCCGGCGACGATGGGTGGCGCCGCGGCGCGCGATCTCACCGCGGCGCTGACCCGGCGCAAGTTCGATCTCCGCAGCAAGGTGGTGGAGTTCGTCCTCGTGTCGGCGATGGCGCTCGCCCTGCTGATCCTGCTCACCCTGATCGTCGACCTGGTCTACCGGAGCGCGTCGGTGTGGTCGGACCGTCCGTGGGACTTCCTGACGGGCAACCTCAACTCGCAGAACGCAGCGGCGGCTGGTGTCGGGCAGGCGATCCGAGGCACGCTCATCCTCTGCGTGATCGTGGTGGTGGTGGCGTTCCCCCTCGGCATCGCGTGCGCGGTGTACCTCGAGGAGTACGCCGGGAACTCCAGGTTCGCCCGGCTCACCCAGACGAACGTCCGCAACCTCGCCGGTGTGCCGTCGATCGTGTACGGCCTGCTCGGCCTGGCGATCTTCGTACAGGCGCTGAGCGGCGTCACCGGCGGCAGGACGGTCTTCTCCGGTGGCCTGGCGCTGTCGGCGCTCGTGCTCCCGATCGTCGTCATCACGGCTTCGGAGGCCCTGCGGGCCGTGCCGCGCAGCATCCGCGAGGGGGCACTCGGCGTCGGCGCCACCCAGTGGGAGACGATTCGCAGTCATGTGCTCCCCTCGGCGACGCCGGGAATCCTGACCGGCACGGTGCTCTCGCTGGCACGTGCGGCGGGTGAGGCCGCACCGATCCTGCTCGTCGGCGCCGCGACCGGCCTGCTGCGCACCGGCGACCAGGGGATCTGGCAGCAGTTGCGCGGTCCCTTCACCGGTCTGCCGGTGTCGATCTTCTCGTACGCCCGCCAACCTGGCCAGGACTTCCGATCGCTCACCGCAGCAGCGTCGCTCGTCCTGCTCGTGCTCGTGCTCATGATGAACGGTGTCTCGATCTGGCTGCGGAACCGCTACGAGAGGAAGTGGTGATGGCGAACGCAACGACCAATGCGAGTGACACGATGGTGGGTATGTCCATGAACCGAACCGACGAGCAGGTGAGCCCCGACCCGGCAGCGACGAACGACGTCGTGTTCCGGGTCCGTGATCTCTCCGTGTACTACGGCGAGTTCCGGGCTGTTCAGGACGTGAACCTCGACATCCGTCAGAACGAGATCACCGCGTTCATCGGACCGTCCGGCTGCGGCAAGTCGACGGTCCTGCGCTGCTTCGACCGGATGAACGACCTGATCGACTCGGCGCGGGTCGAGGGCGAGATCCACTACCACGGGATCGACCTCTACAGTCCGAACATCGACCCGGTCGAGGTCCGGCGGCGGGTCGGGATGGTCTTCCAGAAGCCGAATCCGTTCCCCAAGTCGATCTACGACAACCTGGCGTTCGGCCCTCGCATCGGCGGGATCAAGGCGAAGTCGCAGCTCGACGAGATCGTCGAGAGCTCGCTCCGCAAGGCGGCTCTCTGGGACGAGGTCAAGGACCGGCTCAAGTCCTCCGCGCTGGGCCTGTCGGGTGGCCAGCAGCAGCGCTTGTGCATCGCGCGCTGTGTCGCCGTCGAGCCCGACGTGATCCTCATGGACGAGCCGTGCTCGTCGCTCGACCCGATCGCCACCGCGCGCATCGAGGAGCTCATGAAGGAGATCGTGCAGGACTACACGATCGTGATCGTCACGCACAACATGCAGCAAGCGGCGCGGGTGAGCGACCGCACGGCGTTCTTCACCACCGAGGTGAACCCCGACGGCGATCGTCGGACCGGTCGCCTCGTCGAGTACAACCCGACCGCCAAGATGTTCTCGAATCCCGACGACGAACGGACCGAGCAGTACGTGACGGGGAGGTTCGGCTGATGACGACCGACATGCGTCCCGAGTTCCACCACGAGCTCGAGGACATCCGCAGCAGCATCGCCCGGCTCGGTGCGACGATCGTCGAGCTCATCCCGCGCGTCACCGAGATCCTGCTCACACAGGATCTCGAGGGTGCGGAGTACGTCCTCCGCGGCGACGCCGAGATCGACGAGCGCGCGCTCCTGGTCGAGGAGCGTGCGCTCACGCTGATGGCGCTCCAGGCCCCGGTGGCGAGCGATCTCCGTCAGGTCGCGGCGTGCCTCAAGCTGGCTCCGGAGATCGAGCGGTCGGCCGACCTGTGCTGCAACATCTGCAAGGCCGCGCGTCGGATCTACGGGCACGACCTCGACCCGAAGCTACGAGGGCTGATCCAGCGGATGAGCGATCAGGCGACGCAGGAGTACAAGGAGGTCGTCGAGGCGTACGTGGCCAACGACGCGGTCCGGGCGGCAGCGCTCCGCGACATGGACGACTACCTCGACGACCTGCATCGTCTGTTCATCGCCCAGATCTTCGAGAGTCACGCCGCCGGAACGATCGATCTCCAGGTCGCCGTCCAGATGGCGGTCGTCGCCCGCTTCTACGAGCGGCTCGGCGACCACGCGGTCAACATCAGCGATCGGGTGCTGTACATCGCGACCGGTCGACTCCCCGAGCACACGACGGCGCCCGTGGAGTCCAGCGCTGTCGGGGGGCCGAGCGAGGCCTGACCCCAGATGCTGGTGGTGCTCGCCATCGCCGGAGCCATCATCGTGTTCGCTGCAGGGTGGGCGAGTGCTCGCGCCCTGGGGCCCGTCGACCGGCTCGTGTCCCCTGTGACGGCGCCACCGCAGCCGTCCTCACAGAACCGGATCGAGGATCTCCTGGACGATCACAAGGTGGGGACCGTGGTGATCGCACCGAACGGTCGGGTGGAGTACCGCAACGCGGCGGTGCGCTGCCTCGCAGGGTCTCATGCCGGGATCCTCCTCGACGAGGCGATCGAGCGTCACGCCGACCGGGCCCGCGCTGGTGAGGTCAGCAACGAGACGATCGAGATGTACGGCCCGCCGCGCACGGTGCTGGTCGTCGAGGCCAAGCCGGTTCGAGCCGGCGGTGCCGTCGTGTTCGTCGAGGACATCTCCGAGCGACGACGCATCGATCAGGTGCGGACCGACTTCGTCGCCAACATCTCGCACGAGCTCAAGACCCCGGTCGGAGCACTCTCGGTGCTGGCCGAGACCCTCGAGGGGGAGTCCGACCAGGAGACGATCGATCGGGTCGTCGGCCGCATGATCGCCGAGGCCGAGCGAGCCACCCGGACGATCGACGACCTGCTGGAGCTCTCGCGGATCGAGCTCGACGGCGAGCGGACCATCGAGCCGGTCAGCGTCGACTCGATCCTGAGCGGCGCGCTCGAACGGGTCGAGGAGCTCTGCGCCCGGCGAGGAATCGGGGTGGCGATGCTCGATCCGGTGACGAACGACGGTGGACGGGTCGGCGCGATCCTCGTGTCCGGTGATCGGCGTCAGCTCGTGTCGGCGGTCGGCAACCTGGTCGAGAACGCCGTGAAGTACAGCCGCGCGGGTGTCACCGTGCAGATCCGGGTGACCCGGACCGGTGAGTGGGTCGAGATCGCGGTGATCGACCAGGGCATCGGCATCCCGCAGCGCGACCTCGATCGCATCTTCGAGCGCTTCTACCGCGTCGATCGTGCTCGGAGTCGTGCGACCGGTGGGACGGGGCTCGGCCTCTCGATCGTTCGTCACGTCGCCTCCAATCACGGCGGCGACGTGCTCGTCACCTCCACCGAGGGGGAGGGGAGCACGTTCGTGCTCCGGCTGCCGCTCGGCGGGCCCCCGAACGCCATCGCCGCCGACCAGGACGTCGGCGGCCCGACTCGTGAAGGAACCGCGTGAGTCACCCGTGCATCTTCGTCGTCGAGGACGAAGCGAGCTTCGTCGACGCCTTGCAGATCGGTCTGTCCAGAGAGGGGTTCCACGTCGAGATCGCGACCGACGGGATCGAGGCACTCGAGCGCTTCGCCGCCGTGGACCCCGACCTGGTGCTGCTCGACGTGATGTTGCCGCGGGCGTCGGGGATCGACGTGTGCCGGCAGATCCGCCAGATCAGCACCGTGCCGATCATCATGGTGACGGCGAAGTCGAGCGAGATCGACACGGTGGTCGCGCTCGAGGTCGGCGCGGACGACTACGTGACGAAGCCCTACCGGCTGCGCGAGCTCGTCGCCCGGATCCGGGCCCAGCTCCGGCGCTCGTCGATGGACACCACCGAGGAGCTGGAGCGCCCGGACCTCCCCGTGTCGGAGATCCGGGTCGGCCCGGTCGCGCTCGACCCCGACGAGCACCGGGTGACCGTCGACGACCAGGAGATCGCGATGCCGCTGAAGGAGTTCGAGGTGCTGCATCTCCTGCTCGCGAACGCGGGGCGGGTGTTGACCCGCGAGACGCTGATCGATCGTGTCTGGGGCACCGACTACGTCGGCGACACCAAGACGCTCGACGTCCACATCAAGCGGCTCCGATCCAAGGTCGAGCCGGACCCGTCGACGCCGACGAGGATCATCACCATCCGGGGGCTCGGCTACAAGTACGAACGCGCCTGACCAGCGTGACGCCGTTGGTCATCGTCGGTCGACGGCAGATGACGGTGGGCAGTCCCCGACGTCAGGGTATCGTCGATCGTCGACGAACGATGGAGGAGACCTGGTGACGGACACCGAGACGACACCCTTCGCCGCAGAGACGGCCGTCGTCGCCCGGCTCTCGACGCTCGACCGGTTCTTGCCGGTCTGGATCGGGGCGGCGATGGTGCTGGGGATCGTGCTGGGCAAGGTGTTCCCCGGTCTCGACGACACCTTGGACCGGGTGAAGGTCGACACCGTCTCGCTGCCGATCGCGATCGGGCTGCTCGCCATGATGTACCCGGTGCTCGCCAAGGTGAAGTACCGTTCGATCGGTCAGGTGGTCGATCGCAGGTCGTTGGTGATGTCGCTGGTGCTGAACTGGTTGGTCGGCCCGGCACTGATGTTCACCCTCGCCTGGCTGCTCCTGCCGGACCTGCCCGAGTACCGGACGGGCCTGATCATCGTCGGCCTGGCCCGCTGCATCGCGATGGTGCTGATCTGGAACGACCTCGCCTGTGGGAGTCGAGAGCTTGCGGCGGTGCTGGTGGCGATCAACTCGGTGTTCCAGATCGTCGCCTACTCGGTGCTCGGCTACTTCTACCTCGAGCTGCTCCCCGGCTGGCTGGGGCTCGACTCGGACGGGATCGACGTGACGGTCTGGGAGATCACCAAGTCGGTGCTGATCTTCCTGGGCATCCCGCTGGTCGCCGGGTTCCTGACCCGGCTGATCGGTGAGCGACGCAAGGGCACCGAGTGGTACGAGCGCACGTTCCTGCCCCGGCTCGGACCCGTCGCGCTGTACGGCTTGTTGTTCACGATCGTGATCCTGTTCGCACTGCAGGGCGACGCGATCACCGACTCCCCGTGGGACGTGGCACGGATAGCGGTCCCGCTCGTGATCTACTTCGCGGTGATGTGGGGTGGCTCGTTCGCCGCAGGGATGAAGCTCGCTCTGCCGTACGAGCGGAACACCTCGATCGCCTTCACCGCGGCGGGCAACAATTTCGAGCTCGCCATCGCCGTGGCGATCGGCGTGTTCGGTGTCTCGTCCGGTCAGGCCCTCGCCGGCGTCGTCGGTCCTCTGATCGAGGTGCCGGCGCTCGTCGGGCTCGTCTACGTCGCGCTCTGGGCTCGACGTCGCTTCTACCCGCTCCCGTCCCACGCCCCGGGAGCAGCACGATGAGTCGATCCAGTCGCGACCGTGGGGCCGATGAGCGCGAGTGCCGCACGCCTCCGGAGCCGTCGCCGGTGATCGAGCTCCCCGACGATGACACGCTCGCCGCGATGGCGAAGGCGATCGGTCATCCGGCTCGGATCGCGATCCTGCGGTTGCTCGCTCGTCGTGAGACGTGCGCGACCGGTGACGTCGTCGCCGAGCTCCCGCTGGCACAGTCCACCGTCTCGGAGCACCTGCGCATCCTGCGCGAAGCGGGGTTGGTCCGCGGAGAGATCGACGGGCCGCGCACCCGCTACTGCGTCGATCCCGACGGCCTGGCGGCCCTCCGCGCCGGCATCGCCGCGCTCTGAACGCAGCGTTCACCCATAGATTGGTGGGATGGCCTGGTGGTTCCTGCTCGTCGCGATCGCGATCGCCGGCTGGGTCGGATGGTCGCTGGGCCGCGGGCACAGGGCGGACACGCGGCCGAACGAGACCGCAACGCGTTCGGACGCTCCGACGGCTCCCACCGCGAACGAGGTCCTCGAAGAGCTACGCCTCGGGATCGCGATCTCGGGTCGAGACGGTGTCGGAGAGTTCCGCAACTCCGCAGCGCGGGCGATGGCAGGTACGCACGCCGGCATCCTGCTCGATGACGCTGTCGAGCGCCACTTGGCGCGGGGCTTGGTCGGCATTCGCAGCGAGGAGGTGGTCGAACTGCACGGGCCGCCGAAGAGCGTCTTCGTCGTGCGGTCGGCACCCCTGCCGAGCGGAGGCGCCGTGGCGTTCGTGGAGGACATCTCGGAGCGGCGTCGGATCGATCAGGTGCGGACCGACTTCGTGGCGAACGTTTCCCACGAGTTGAAGACACCGATCGGCGCGCTGTCGGTGCTCGCCGAGACGCTGGTCGACGAGACCGATCTGGTCACCGTCCACCGGTTCGCCGGTCGGATGCTCGCAGAGGCGGAGCGAGCGGCCAACACCCTCGATGATCTGATGGAGCTCTCACGGATCGAGCTGGGTGGCGACCGCAACGTCGAACGGGTGCGGGTCGCCGACGTCGTGGAGGGAGCGATCGACCGGGTGCGCGAGCTCGCCGCACAATCCGGCATCTCGATCGCGACGCTCGATCCGGTCCGCCCGGACGGGGACCGGCCGGAAGAGGTCGCCGTCGACGGCGACCGTCGACAGCTCATGTCGGCCGTCGGCAACCTGGTCGAGAACGCGGTCAAGTACAGCGAGCCGAACGCCTTGGTACAGGTCGGGGTCCGGCACGTCGACGATGTCGTCGAGATCAGCGTGGCCGACCACGGTGTCGGCATCCCCGCGAAGGATCTCCCGCGCGTGTTCGAGCGCTTCTACCGGGTCGATCAGGCCCGCAGTCGCGCCACGGGCGGCACGGGCCTCGGGTTGTCGATCGTCCGTCACGTGGCGACGCACCACGGCGGCGAGGTCACGGTCACGTCGGTCGAGGGCGAGGGGAGCACGTTCACCTTGAGCCTGCCGGCGGCTCAGGAGTCGTCCGCCGCCGACGACGAGCTCCGGTCCGACCGAGGGGGCGACCAGCCGGTCCACGAGCAGACGGGCGAGATCGCGGGGAAGCGGGTGTGACCGGACCGCTCATCCTGATCGTGGAGGACGAGGCGAGCTTCGTCGACGCGCTCGAGATCGGACTGGCACGCGAGGGCTTCCGTACCGCGGTCGCCACCGACGGTGCGCAAGCGCTCGAGCTGTTCGCGAGCTTGGACCCGGACCTCGTCCTGCTGGACGTGATGCTGCCGCGGGTGTCGGGCGTCGACGTCTGCCGGCAGCTCCGTCAGACGAGCACCGTGCCGATCATCATGGTGACGGCGAAGTCGAGCGAGATCGACACGGTCGTCGGTCTCGAGGTGGGCGCCGACGACTACGTGGCCAAGCCCTATCGCGTGCGCGAGCTCGTCGCCAGGATCCGGGCACTGTTGCGACGGCATGCGATGGAGACACCGACGGCCCCGGTCGACCTACCCGGGACGGCCGGGTCCGCAGCGCTCCGGGTGGGTGACGTCACCCTCGACCCCGACGAGCACCGTGTGATGGTGGGCGGTGTCGATGTCGCGCTGCCGCTCAAGGAGTTCGAGATGCTGCAGCTGTTCTTGACCAACGCCGGTCGGGTGCTCACCCGCGAGACGATCATCGATCGGATCTGGGGCTTCGACTACGTGGGCGACACCAAGACGCTCGACGTCCACATCAAGCGGCTGCGGTCGAAGATCGAGCCCGACCCGTCGCATCCCGAGCGGATCGTCACGATCCGCGGCCTCGGCTACAAGTACGAGCGCCCCTGACCCGTTCCCGATCGCTACGTCCGATCGGCACGTGCGATCCGCGCGTACGATCCGACGGTGTGACGGGCGTGGTGCGATCGAAGTTCCAGCAGCTCGCCTTCACGCATGCCGCGATGCTCGGAGGCGAGGCGGCGATGGTGGTCGCGCTCGCCGACTCGTTCTTCTTCGACGTCGACCCGAGCGGTGCCCGCAGCAAGGTGCTCGGGTTCCTGCTCGTCAGCTTCGCGCCGTTCCTGCTCATCGCCCCGTTGATCGGGCCGGCGATCGACCGGGTGCGGGGCGGCCGCCGTCTCATGATCCAGGGCGTGGCCGCCGCGCGCATCGTGCTGCAGGTGCTCATGGTGCAGTTCGCGGACGAGATCGTGCTGTTCCCGCTCGTGTTCATCGCGCTGGTGCTGCAGAAGACCTACACCGTCTCGAAGTCGGCGCTCGTCCCGACCGTCGTCCGCGGCGAGCGTGAGCTGGTCGAGGCGAACTCGAAGCTCGGCGTGATCGCCGGGGTCTCCGGGACGGTGGCCGTCGTCCCGGCCGTCGTGCTCCAGCTCACGATCGGGACGTCGGCGACTCTGCTGTACGGCGCCGTGCTGTTCGCGGTCGCGCTCGTCATGGCGCTCGGTCTGCCACAGGAGTTGCGGATCACGCCCGACACCCCGTCGGCGGCCACCCCTGCCGCGACGACCACCGGGCTGCAGCTGGCATGGGTCGCGATGCTCATCCTCCGCGCGGCAGCGGGCTTCATGCTGTTCCACCTGGCGTTCTCGTTCCGCGGCGAACCGAACGAGAAGACGCTCATCGGCGCGGCCGTCGCTCTGTCGTCGCTCGGGACGATGGTCGGCAACGCGATCGCCCCCCGCCTGCGTCGCACTCTGCACGAGGAGCGGATGATCACCGTGGCGCTGACGCTCCCCGCCGTCGCCGGACTCGTGGCCGCCTTGGTCGGCAGCTCGCGGATGGGGATCGCCCTGGCCGTCGTCGTGAACTTCTCGGCCGCGCTCTGCCGGCTCTCGTTCGAGAGCATCGTGCAGCGCGACGGTCCGGCGACGAACCGGGGTCAGGCGTTCGCCCGGTTCGAGACCCGGTTCCAGCTCGGTTGGGTGATCGCTGCCGTCCTCCCCGTGCTCCTGGAGATGCCCGGCAGCGTCGGCTACCTGCTGGTCGGCGCGGTGACGGGTGCCGCGGTGATCAACTACCGCGCGGGGCTGGCCGCCGGGCCGGCCGCCGTCACTCGCCGCTGACGCGGGCGATCCAGAGCCCTGGAGCGTCGAGCTCGTTCGCGGTGGGGAGTGAGTCGGGCATCCGGAGGAGACGGGTCAGGCCGTGCTCGCCGACCCGGTCGACGACACCCTGGACGAACGACTTGCCGCGCGCGACCTGGTCGTCGCCCACCCGGATCCCGAGCAACTTCTCGACGAAGACGTCGTCGGGCGTCCGTTCCACGCGCTGGCGTCGCACGGCCTCGGCGACGCGAAGCGCCTCCCCACCGATCACCCGGACAGCGACCGCGTCGACGACCCAGTCGGTGTAGCCGACGACCGCAGCGACGGCGGCGTCGAGGCGAGGCTGCATCGCCCGCTGTTCAGGGGACTGCACCGCGCCGAGGAGCACCTCCGGGTCGGAGAACGCCTGTTGCAGCGCCTGCAACGGATCGTCACCGCCGCCCAGCGGGTCGAGCCCGCCCAGTTGGTCGGCGAGCGACGACGGGTCGGGTCGGAACCCGCCGGCGTACGAACGGACGAGCGAGGTGAGCGTCTCGCGCAGGTGGTCGATCGCGAACACCTGGTACCCGGAGAGCTCGTGGGCGAGGACCCAGAGCCGCATCTGATCGATCGGGATCTCCCACTGGCCGGCGAAGTCGTCGATCGTCCGGGCGACGAGGACGACCTCCTGCCTGCCCCGCGGGATCGGCAGGTCGTGGAGCCCGAACACCCGCTTGGAGAGCGCGCCGACCATCGATCCGACCGACATGCCCATCATCGCGGGCTGCATCATCTTGCTGATGCCCGCCATCATCTGGAGCATCGGGTCGCTCGTGTCTGCGTTGGTCTCGTCGGGTTGTTGACCGAGCGACGTGGCCAGATCGGTGAACAGCGGCCGGTACGCCTCGAGCGTCTCCGCGGCCCATTGGCTGCGGGTGACGATGCGAGGTTCGGGGAACGCGGTGTCGGATCCGGTGACGTCGTTGACGTGCATGCCGGCGATCCGGGCGAGGTCCGCGTAGGCGATCCGCACCGCCGGGTCGACGTTGTGCTCGGCCTGGCCGTCGGTGGCGCCGAGCGTCGCGAACTGGCGTGCGGCGTCCCAGTTCAGCGGTCCCTGACCCTGGAGGGCCCGCGCCAGGTCGCCGAACATCGGGAAGCCGGCGAACGGGTTCGGCTCACCGTCGTCGGGCCGCTCGGGGCTGGAGTCGTCAGCCATGGTGCGAGGCTACGTCGGAATCGGACCGCCCGTCGTTCTGCAGCCCGTCGCGGACGGCGACGTGCGGCCTGGTCCGGGTAGCGTCGGGGCGGTGACGGACACCGTTCCCAGCGCCGAGTCCAGCGGCGATCCGGCCGCGGTGCGGCGCGTGTACGTGCGCGGAGTCCGGAGCGCACTCGGCTGGTGCGTCGCCGACCTCCTCCGCGAGGCACCGGCGTTGGAGGTCGTCGTGGCGTCCGGTGACGCGCCGGCGATCCCCGGTCACTTCGACACCGTGGTCGACGTCGGGCTCGCCGACCACGACCTGCTCGGACGGCGCGGCGAGAGCGTGACTGCGGGCGCCAACGACCTCCTCGCCGACGCCGACACGCTCGGCGCCGATCACCTGGTCGTCGTGTCGTCGGCGATGGTGTACGGCGCGTTCACGAACAACCCGGTGCCACTCTCTGAGGAAGCGGTGCTCCGCCCGGACCCGACGTTCGTCTACGCCCGGCAGCTCGCGGCGGCCGAGGAGTCGGTCGAGCGGTGGCGCACGGCGCGCCCCGATCGCCGCGTCGCGATGCTGCGCCCGGCGGTGCCCGTGTCGGCCACCGGCACCTCGTCGCTCGCCCGAGCGCTCACCGCCGGCTACGGGCAGCGCTTCGGCGAGGACGATCCCGGAGCGCAGTTCGTCCACCACGACGACGTCGCCTCGGCGGTGCAGCTCGCCGTCACACGCCGTCTCGATGGGGTGTACAACGTCGCCCCCGACGGCAGCATCCCCGGCGACCGGGTCCGGGCGCTCTCCGGGCAGCGGCTCCGGCTGCCGCTCCCCGATCGCGTCGCCGACATCGTGGGAGCGCTCCGCTGGCGATTCCAACGGGGCCCCATCCCACCCGGACTCCGCTCGTACACCCGGGCCCCGTGGGCGGTCGCGAACGACAAGCTGCGAGCCGAGGGGTGGGCCCCGACCGTCACGAACGAGCAGGCCTACGTCGAGAGCACCGAGGCGAAGTGGTGGACGATGGTGACGCCGAAGCGGCGCCAGGAGATCACGCTCGGCGGCGGCGTGGTCGTGATCGTGGTGTCGGCGGTGGTCGGCGCGGTGCTCACCCGCCGTTGGTGGCGCCGACGCGCTCGTCGCTGACGGTGCCGCCGCGTCCGTCGTCGCGCTCGTCGTCGCGGGCGTCGCGCTCCACCACCGCGTCGCCGACCCGGAGGAGGCGGGTCTCGTCGCGGTGCTGGCTGCACAGGCCGACCAGCTCACCGTCCCCGTCGAGCACGGCCGTGCCTTCCTCGACCTCCAGCTCGGGCAGGTCGTCGAGCACGATCGTCACGGGCGGTTGGGCCAGCACGGTCACGATCTCGTGACCTGCCGGGTGCTCGTCGGCGATCTCGACCCCCGGCTCGGCGCGCTCGAGCTCGACGAGCACCGCGTCACCGGAGCGGCCGACCACGCGAGCGTCGTGGAGGTGCCCGGACGGCACCTCGACCTCGACCGCTGCACCGAGATCTGCGGCACCGGCGACGATGGCGAGGTCGACCGCGGTGATCACGGCGAAGTGACCCTCGCCGATCGGCGTCGCGAGCACCTCGGCCCTGCCCCGGAGTCCGAGCGGCGCACGGTCGGGCGTACCGGTTGCGATCGTCGCGATGACGGCCACGGTCTCGGCGGCACTGCCGGGTGTGGTCGTGGCGCTGATCGCAACGGGCGATCCCGACCGGCCCGGCGTCACGGCCATCATCAGCAGGCCGACCGCGAGCAGACCGATGGTGCCGCTCGTGATCGCGAACATGCGTGTCGTCGACGTCGTCGTCTGCGAGCGCGCGAGCGCATGCTGCTCTGCGGCGAGCTCGGACGGGTGACGCCATGTCCGCTCGTGAGGAGGCAGGGGTCCGTGCTCCACGAAGGCCAAATCGTAGTGAAGGCGCAACACCTGCGGACGTCGCGGCGTCGGGCGCCACGGCTACGATGCCTCACGTGCTCCCACCTGCCGACGGCGACAACTGGCTCGGTCTGACCGAGGCCGAGATCCCGATCGGCAGCATCTACGACTGGTGCGTCCGCCCCGACTGCGGAGCGGTCGTGCTCTTCAGCGGCACGGTCCGCGACCACGCCGAGGGTCGTACCGACGTCCAACAGCTCGAGTACGAGGCCTACGACGAGATGGTCGTGCCGAAGATGGAGGCGATCGTCGCCGAGGCTCGGGCCCGATGGGCCGACGTCGGACGGATCGCCCTGATCCACCGAATCGGTCGCCTCGATCTCGGCGAGAGCTCCGTCGTGGCGTGCGTGTCGGCACCGCACCGGCCCGACGCGTTCGCGGCGGCGAGGTTCGCCATCGACGCGCTCAAGGTGTCGGTGCCGGTGTGGAAGCGCGAGGTCTGGGCGGATGGCTCCGACTGGGGCACCAACGCCGCCGACCTCGTCGACGCCGCCGAGGTCCCGTCGATCCCCGCTGGGGAGGTCGCCCCGTGAACCCGGTGATCGTGATCGCGATCGTCGCGATCGTCGCGATCGTCGTCGTGGTCGCGATCGCGAACGCCAGGCGCCGCAACGACGGGGTCGACTCGTTCCGTCGCCAGATCGACGCGTTGTCGCCCGAGGCCCGCCGCAGCGTCGTCGACCAGGTGCAGAGTGCCGCCGAGCGACGCGATCGCGACAGCGACGACGCGCGCGACGACACGCGCGACGACACGGACGACGACGGGGACGATCCGCGTGGCGCGTGACCTGGCGATCGACCTCGGGACCGCCAACACGCTCGTCTACATGAAGGGCAGAGGCATCGTCCTCAACGAGCCGTCGGTCATCGCGCTCAACCGGCAGACCGGCGAGGTGCTCGCGACCGGCCGCGAGGCGTGGCAGATGATCGGCCGTACCCCGGGGTACATCGTGGCGGTCCGTCCGCTGCGGGGCGGGGCGATCACCGACTTCGAGATCACCGAACGGATGATCCGCCTGCTGCTCCAGCGGGTCGGCGTGAGCCGGTTCACCCGCCCCAAGGTCGTCATCTGCGTCCCGTCGGCGATCACCGAGGTCGAGCGTCGGGCCGTCACCGATGCGGCGCGCCGCGCCGGCGCCGCCGACGCCAACCTGATCGAGCAGCCGATGGCGGCTGCGATCGGGGCCGACCTGCCCATCGACGAGCCGGTCGGCAACATGGTCATCGACATCGGTGGTGGCACGAGCGAGACCGCCGTCATCAGCTTGGGCGGCATCGTCGCACTCGAAGCGGTCCGGGTGGGCTCGT
>DATHUU010000112.1:0-7999 GCA_035461925.1 Ilumatobacter sp. | reverse complement strand
CTTGACCAGTCGGAGGATCGGTGGCGGGTCGCCGACCCCGAAGGCAACGAGATGGTGATCGTCAGTGGGGCATGAGCCTCGGCACGTGTTCAGCCACGTGACGGCGTACGGTGCTCGCCGTGAGCGAACGAGATCCCGAGTGGACGGATGCGACGTGGTTGGTGGCGGGAGGTCGTGACGACGCGGTCGGTGCGCCGCTGAACGTCCCGATCGTGGTCGCCTCGACGTTCATCTCCGACGGGACCTCGCCGTACGCCCGGGGCCGCGGCACTGCCACCTGGGCGGCGTTCGAGGAGGTGGTCGGCGGTCTGGAGGGTGGCGAAGCCGTGTCGTTCTCGTCCGGCATGGCCGCGGTCGATGCCGTGCTCTCGCTGGTGGCGTCGGGCGGCATCCTGGCGGTGCCGGCCGACTGCTACCAGGGCGTCGCCGCCCTCGCCCGGGAAGGTTCGCAGCTCGGCCGCTGGACGGTGCGGTACCTCGCCACCGACGACACCGACGGGTGGATCGCCGCGGCCGCCGAGGCCGACCTGCTGTGGTTCGAGACGCCGTCCAACCCGCTGCTCGTGGTGGGCGATCTCGCTGCCGTGGCGGCGGCGCCCCGGACCGGTCTGCTCGTCGTCGACAACACGTTCGCGACGCCGCTCAACCAGCGACCGCTCGATCTCGGCGCCGACATCTCGATGCAGTCGGCGACCAAGTTCCTCGGTGGCCACTCCGACCTGCTGATGGGCGTCGCCACGACTCGGTCGCCTGACCTCGTCGGCCGTCTCCGCGAGCACCAAGCCCTGCACGGCGCGACGCCGGGGGCGCTGGAGTCGTATCTGGCACTCCGGGGCATCCGGACCCTCCCGCTCCGACTCGAACGGGCCGAGGCGAGCGCCCGTGAGCTCGCCGGTCGCCTCGGCGAACACCCCTCGATCGAGGTCGTCCGCTACCCCGGCTTCGGCTCGATGCTGAGCTTCGACGTGGTGGGCGGCGGCGAGGCCGCGGACGCGGTGTGCGCCCGCACCCGCCTGATCCGCAACGCGACCTCGCTCGGCGGCGTCGAGTCGATGATGGAACGCCGGGCGGTCATCGCCGGTCAGGAGCACCTGCCGCCAGGTCTGCTTCGCCTCAGCGTCGGCATCGAGGACGTCGAGGACCTGTGGCGCGACCTGTCGGCCGCATTTCAGTTCGTGCCTGGCACGAACTGAAATCAGTAGGGCCAGTCGGTCCGGCGGAGCACCTTGACGGTGATGAGCGCTTTCTTGGTCAGGTTCCACACGAACCACGGGAGCTGTCCGAGCTGGCGGGCGGCGTTCGGCCAGCGGTGCACCGTCGCGTCGGCACGGTAGATCGCCAGCGAGCGGGATCTCCCCACGTAGCGGAACCGCCGCGACGGTACGAGCTCACGCAGGATCGCCAGCGTCACGCCGACGCTGCTGAAGCTGTCGTGGACGAGCAACGTCCCACCGTCGCGCACCTCGGCCCCCCACTGGTGGATGTCGGCGCGGGCCGGGCCGTACCGGTGAGCCCCGTCGACGTAGAGGACGTCGATCGCCCCAGCGACGTCGCCCAGTGCGTCGTCGGAGAACTTCCGCAGGTGAGTGACGCGATCGCGGACTCCGGCCGACCGCAGGTTCGCTTCGAACCGGGCGTTGTCGTCCGCGGCCTGCTCGGCGAAGCCGTCGATCTCCTGTGGGCCGCGGTCGTTGCCGGCGTGCGGGTCGATCGCGACGACCTCGACCGACGGCGCCGCGGCCAGTGCGAGCACGATCGTCGAGCGACCCTGGAACGACCCGATCTCGACGATGCGGCCACCGGCCGGGCAGCCGGCAGCTGCCTCGAACAGGGCACGCCCCTGCCCCTCGGTCAGCCAGCCCTGCACGTCGGCGACCGCGGCCCAGGCGTCGGCGAAGCCGCTGCTCGCCGGGCTCACGTGTACACCGCCAGTCCGAAGACCACGACCCACACCAGGCCGAGCAGCTGGAGCACCCGGTCGTTGCGGAACACCTCCTCGGGCGCCGCACCGTGCCCCTGGTCGAGTACCAACGCGTAGCGGAACAGAGCCGTGAGCATCGGGACGATCGACAGCTCGTACCAGGGCAGCTCCGAGCCCGCCAGATCCTTGGTCTCGAACGCCCACATGCAGTAGCTCACGAGCGCCCCGGCGCAGCTCACCGAGAGCATGAACCGGAGGAAGCCCTCGCTGTACTCGCCGAGCGTGGCGCGCACCTCGTGCGCGCCGTCACCGAGCTCGCGCGCCTCGGCGTAGCGCTTGCCGGTCACGATGAACAACGAGCCGAACGTGGTCACGAGCACGAACCAGCTCGACATCGGCACGTCGACAGCCATCGCGCCGCCCGCGGCTCGGAGCACGAACCCGCTGGCGATGGCGACCAGGTCGAGGACCGCCACGTGCTTCCAGACGGCGCTGTAGCTCAACGTGATCACCATGTAGGCACCCAGCGCGGCGACCGGCTGCCACCGACCGGTCAGCGCGGCGACGCCGAGCGCGACCAGTGGCAGGACGGTGCCCACCAGCCGTGCCGTCGTGAGGCTCACCTGCCCGGCCGCGATCGGCCGGGCGGACTTGGTCGGATGGGCACGGTCGGCTTCGACGTCGAGCACGTCGTTCCAGAAGTAGGTGCCACTCGCCCCCAGGCAGAACGCGACGAACATGAGCAATGCCTTGCCGAGCGCGTCGGCCTGGTCGAGGACGCCGGCGGCGCCGGGCGCGGCGAAGACGAGAACGTTCTTCACCCACTGGTGTGGGCGCGCGGCTCGCAGGAGAGGGGGCATGGGCGGTACGGCCGATCAGACGGCGGGCGACACGCTATCCAACGGTGTGCGCACCCAGTGGGGATGCTGGGCTGCTGCCAGCAGCTCACGATCGCCGCCCGAGTCGCCGTAGGCCCACAACGTCACGTCGTCGAGCGACAGGCCCTCAGCGTCCAGCCATCCGCGCAGCCGTGCGACCTTCTCCGGGCCTCGGCAGTTCGGGCCCAGCAAGCGCCCGGTGCACCGTTCCGACTCCACCTCGAGCCGCGTCGCCAGCACCGCGTCGACCCCGAGGTGAGCGCCCACCACGTGCACGTACTGCTCGTACGAGGCGGACACGATCACCACTCGGTGGCCCGCCTCGCGGTGCCAGGCCAGGCGGGCCGCGGTGTCGGGACGCAGCCCGACGGCGTAGATCTGGTCGCCGTACTCCCGTGCGTGCTCCTCGACCTCGTGGATCGACCGGCCCCGGAAGACCTGGTCGGTCGCCATCGCACGCAGCGCATCGCGGTTGCGACGCATCGCAGCCGACGCCAGTCGATGGCTCCGGGCCAGCACGCCGAGTGCCAAGGTCCGGCCTCCGGCGAGCCGGCGGAGGAACGGGACGACCGTGTCCTGACGCGTCAGCGTCTCGTCGAAGTCGAACGCCGCGACCGTCACCGCCTTCCGGTGCTTCGGCGCGTCGTCCGCCGGCATCATCGCGTCAGTCCGTCGAGCACGTGCCAGAAGCTCGGCCAGCTCTTCGTCACCACATCGGGGTCCTCCACCTCGATCCCTTCGACCACGGTGCCCAGGACGGCGAACGCCATGGCGAGCCGGTGATCGTGGTGCGTGCCGAGCCGGGCTGCGTGGGGTCGCGATGGTCGGACGTCGAGCCCGTCGTCGGTCTCGTCGACGTCGACACCAGCCGCGCGGAGCTCGTGCACCAGGTCGCCCAGTCGATCGCTCTCCTTCTCGCGGATGAACCCGACGCCCCGGATCCGCGTCGGTGTCGTCGCCATCGCCGCGACGACCGCCACCGTGGGCACGAGATCGGAGATGTCGGCCATGTCGAGATCGACACCGTGCAGCTCGTCCGAGCCGCGTACGGTCACCGACCGTGCGGTGCGCTCGACCACGCACCCCATGTCGGAGAGGACGTCGGCGAAGGAGGCATCGCCCTGCAACGAGTCGGCACCGAGCCCGTCGACCGTCACCCGCCCACCGGTCAGCGCGGCGATCGCGAGCGCGTAGCTCGCCGACGACGCGTCCGGCTCGATCGAGATCGCGGCCGGCCGGTACTCGCCCTGCGGGACCTCGATGCGCTGGCCGCCCAGCGTCACGGTGTCGACGCCGAACCACGCCATCACCGCGGCAGTCATCTCCACGTACGGACGCGACACCAGGGTCGAGGTCAGCTGCAGCTCCAGGCCGTCGGGCAGGTACGGGCCGATCAGCAACAGGGCCGTCACGAACTGGCTCGACACGTCGCCGCGGATTCGCACCCGGCCTGACGTGGGCGGCCCCTGGACCGTCGCGGGGAGATGCCCGTACGCCTCACCGGCGGTCACCGACACGCCGAGCTGCGTGATGGCGTCGTGCAACGGACCGAACGGCCGTCGCCGCAGCGGCGGATCTCCGTCGATCGTGATCGGGCCCGACCCCAACGCCGCGAGCGCCGTCACGAACCTCGAGGTGGTTCCCGCCAGCGCGGCATGCAGGGTTCGCGGCTCGGGCGACCAGTCGACGCCGATGCCGTCGATCGACACGTGGTCGCCGGCCAGCTCGACGTCGAGCCCGAGCCCGCGCAGGCACGCCAGGATCGCCAGCGTGTCGTCACCGTCCGGCACGTTCGTCAGCTCGCTGCGTCCCCGGGCCAATGCCGCGCAGACCAGCGCCCGGTTGGCGATCGACTTCGACCCGGGTACGGCCACGACGGCGTCGGGCGGGTTGGTCATCCGCCGGACCGGACGGACGTCCATCACACGAGTGGCGTGATCGACGGGCGGAACCCGCGGGCCATCAACCCGCCCTTGAAGACGTCGGCCGACGCGGCGTCGACGAGCACCACGGCGACGCCCCGGTTGCCTTCGGCGAGGTGGACGACCTCGAAGTTGGCGATGTTGACGCCCAGATCGGCGGCGAGCGTGAAGACCTCGGCGGCCGCGCCGGTCCGGTCGGGGATCCGGATCCTGAACTCGACCAGCTCCTCCGGGTGCACGACGCGACCCGGCAGGTTCGTGCGTGCCTCGCGCGCCGCCATCAGCGTGTTCTCCAGCTGCTCGCGATCGTCGCCGTCGACGATCGTGCGGATCTCGCCGAGCCGGCCGATCAGCCCGTCGAGCGCGGCCACGATCGCCGGCCGGTTCTGCGCACAGATGTCGAGCCAGATCGCCGGATGACCCGATGCGATGCGCGTCATGTCGCGGAAACCGCCGGCCGCCAGGCGCAGCAGCGCGCCATGCTCCTCGGCCCGGTCCGTCGCCAGCTGCATCAATGTGGCCGCCGCGAGGTGGGGGACGTGGCTCACCACCGCGACCACCTGGTCGTGCCGCTCGGGCGTGAGCGCGAGCACCTCGGCACCGAGCACCCGCACGACACCGCTGACCTCGGCCAGCGTCACGTCGTCGGCGTCCTCGGTGGGAGTCAGCACCCACACGGCGCCGTTGAACATCTCCGGATCGGCCCCGTCGAGCCCGTCGAGCTCGCTGCCCGCCATCGGATGGCCACCGATGAACCGGCGATCGTCGCACGCCGCGCAGACCGGTGCCTTGACCGAGCCGACATCGGTGACCAGGCCGTTGGTCTCGGCGAGCGCACGCTTCACCTGGTCGGCGACCGCGTTCACCGGTACCGCGACGAACGTGATCTCGGCGGCGGCGTCGAGCCCTGCCGCGTCGATCACCTCGAGCTCCATCGCCCGTTGGACGGTGGCCGGGCGGGCATCCTCGCCGTGCACCCGCCACCCCCGTTGACGCAAGCCGATCGCGACGGACCCGCCGATCAGGCCGAGCCCGATCACGTTCGCGCAGCGCTGGGCAGATGTCACGAACGCTGATCGTACCGGCGCGCCGGGTCGGCGACCGCCTCTGACAGCGCCCGCCGTTCACCGGTCGACAGCTCCCGGTAGTCGCCCGGCCGCAGCGACCGGTCGGTGATCGGGCCGATCCGGGTGCGGACCAGTCGCATCACCGGATGTCCGATCGCGTCGCACATCCGGCGCACCTGCCGGTTGCGACCCTCGTGGATCGTCAGTCGCAGCACGCCCGGTGAGGGCTGCGACGCGTCGGCCGGAGCGGTGATGCCGTCGTCGAGCTCCACCCCTTCGCGGAGCTGGCGCAGCTCACCGGGCGTCACCCGGCCACGCACGTGGACGAGGTACTCCTTCTCGATGCCGTGGCTCGGGTGGGTCACCCGGTGCGCGAGATCGCCGTCGTTGGTGAGCAGCAGCAAACCCTCGGTGTCGACGTCGAGCCGCCCGACGGGGAACACCCGAGGTTCGGCCGGCACCAGGTCGACGACCGTCCTGCGGCCGTGGGTGTCCTTCGCCGTCGTCACGACACCGGTCGGCTTGTTGAGCAGGTAGTACACCAGTCCGGGCTTCACCCCGACCGGGGCACCGTCGACCTCGATCAGATCGTGCTCGGGGTCGACTCGCCGACCGAGCTGTGCGACATCGCCGTTGACGGTCACGCGACCTTCGGCGATCAGCTCCTCGCACGTCCGGCGACTACCCCAACCGGTCGCGGCCAGGACCTTCTGCAGCCGTTCACCCCCGGGGAGTTGCTTCGACTGCTCCTGCCACTGCTCCCACAGCGGCTTCTCGGGTGCCCGGTCAGGAGGGCCGGGGTTCATCGTCGGCCACTCGCGGGGTCACACGCAGCCCGTGCTCGAGCGCCTCGACCACGTCGGCGTCCGGGATGAACTCGGCGATCGGCGGCAGCTCGTCCAGCGAGTCGAGCCCGAGCTTCTCGAGGAACTGCTGCGTCGTGCCGAACAGGATCGCGTTGCCGGGCCCGTCGTCGCGGCCGACCTCGTCGATGTACCCGCGGGCCTGCAGGGTTCGGATCACACCGTCGGGGTCGACCCCGCGGATCGACGCAACCTGTGCCCGCGAGATCGGCTGCTTGTAGGCGATGATGGCGAGCGTCTCGAGCGCGGCCCCCGAGAGTCGCGCCTTCTGATCGTGCAGCACGAACCGCTCGACGTACGGCGTCTGATCGGGGTGCGTCTGGTATCGGAACCCGCCGGCCACCCGTCGCAGCTCGAACCCGCGTCGCTGCTCGACGTAGTCGGCGGCGAGCTCGTCGCACCACCGCTCGACCAGCGTCACCGGCTGCTCCAGCAGCTGCGCGAGGAGATCGGTGGGGACCGGGTCGTGCGACACCATGATCACCGCTTCGATCGCTCGCTTGAACGCGGCGATCTGCTCGTCGACCGGCAAGAGCTCGTCGGACATGTGTCCAGTCAAGCGGATCTCCTCAGCCGTCGTAGGTGTCGACGAGGAACGACTCGGACGACGCGTCGTCGGGCGCACACCACCGCACGTCGATGTCGCCGAACCGTTCCGGTTGGTCGATCTCGACGTATCCCTGCTTGAACAGCTCGAGCACCGCCAGGAAGCGGATGATGACGTCGATCCGGTCGGCCAGGTCGGCGGTCAGCCGACGGAACGAGATCCTGCCGGTCCGGGGGAGCTCGTCGATGAGCTCCGCCACGGCGTCGGCGACGGTGACCTTGATCGGGTTGACGTGGAACAGGTCGACGATCGGTTCGGGCTTCGGGGTGAGCGCCCGGATGGCGGCGCTCTGGAGACGTCGCACGCTCGTCCCCTCGAGCAGGTCGGGGATCAACCCGGCGAAGCGCTCGTCGGGTCCGACCGTTCGGGGGAACGACAGGTCGGCCTCGTCGGCCAGGCTCGAGAACACCTGGGCGACGTCCTTGAAGGTCTTGCACTCGACGAGGCGGGCGAGCAGCAGGTCGCGCTCCTCCCAGAGGGCGAACTCCTCGTCGAGGTCGATGTCGGTCGAGTTGGGCAGGAGCCGACGTGTCTTCAACTCGACCAGCGTCGCCGCGATGAGCAGGAATTCGGTGGTCACGTCGAGGTCGAGCGTCTGCAGCTTCTCGATCTCGTGCAGATAGGCGTCGACGATCCGCGAGAGGTTGACCTCGTACAGGTCGACCTGCTCTTTCAGGATCAGCTGGAGGAGCAGGTCGAACGGTCCGTCGAAGACGGGTGTCGAAACTTCGATCGCCATCG